>JANNJX010000743.1:0-1967 GCA_031396005.1 Burkholderiales bacterium | reverse complement strand
GATCGATGACGCCTTCTGGCCGATCGCAACGTAGATGCAGGTCATGTTCTGACCCTTCTGGTTGATGATCGCGTCGATCGCCACGGCGGTCTTGCCGGTCTGGCGGTCGCCGATGATCAGCTCGCGCTGGCCGCGGCCGATCGGCACCATCGAGTCGATCGACTTCAGGCCGGTTTGCATCGGCTGGTCGACCGACTTGCGCGCGATCACGCCGGGGGCGATCTTCTCGATCGGCATCGACATCTTGGCGTTGATCGGGCCCTTGCCGTCGATCGGCTGGCCGAGTGCGTTGACGACGCGGCCCTTCAGCTCGGGGCCGACCGGCACTTCGAGAATGCGCCCGGTGCACTTCACCGTGTCGCCTTCGGAGATGTGTTCGTACTCACCCAAAATGACCGAGCCGACCGAGTCGCGCTCCAGGTTCAGCGCCAGACCGTAGGTCGGCTGGCCGTCCGAGCCGGCCGGGAACTCGAGCATTTCGCCCTGCATCGCGTCGGACAGGCCGTGGATGCGGCAGATGCCGTCGGTCACCGACACCACAGTGCCCTGGTTGCGGATGTCCGCCGAGACACCAAGGCCCTCGATGCGGCTCTTGATCAGTTCGGAAATTTCTGCGGGGTTCAATTGCATGTCGATGCTCCGGTTGTATCGCTGACGTTCAAGCCGTCAACGCCACTCTCATTTGTTCAAGACGGGCCTTCACCGAGGTGTCGAGCACTTCGTCGCCGACGACCACACGAATGCCACCGATCAGTTCAGGCTCGATCACCACGCTGGCGTTGAGCCTGCGTTTGAAGCGTTGTTCCAGCGAGCCCAGCACGTCGGCCAGCAACGCCGCCTCGATCGGAAAGGCGCTGTAGATCACCGCATCGGACACGCCCGAACTGGCGTTCACCAGGGCATGGAACTGCGTGGCAATTTCCGGTAGCGCGGCCAAGCGGCCGTTGTCGATGACGGTGTGCAGCAGGTTCTTCGCGGCGTCGGACACTGGCGTGTTGACCACCGCAGTGATCAGCTGGAAGACTTGCGCGGATTCAGCCTTCGGGTTGTCGGCGAACTGGCGCAACTGGGCGTTGCCGGCCACGTCGGCCAGCGCCTGCACCTGGCCCGCCAGCGCGGCGCGGTCCAACCCGGCGACTTTGAAGAGCGCCTCGGCGTAGGGCCTGGCGATGGTTGCGATTTCAGCCATGGTGCGTCGTACCCGGGGCCATCAAAGCTCGGCCTTGAGTCGGCCCAGCAACTCAGCATGCACGCTGGCATTGACCTCGCGTTTGAGAATCGATTCCGCACCCTTGACGGCCAGCGCCGCCACCTGCTCGCGCAGCGTTTCGCGCGCCTTGGTGGCCTCTTGCTCGGCCTCGGCCTTGGCCGCGGCGATGATCTTCGCGCCCTCTTCGCTGGCCCGGCCCTTGGCGTCTTCGACCATTGACTGCGCCAGCCGCTCGGCATCGGCCAGGCGTTGCGTGGCATCGACGCGTGCCGCGGCGAGCTGCTCTTCGACGCGCTTGTTGGCGGTGGACAACTCGGCCTTGGCCTTGTCGGCAGCCGACAGGCCGTCGGCAATCTTCTTCGCGCGTTCGTCCAGCGCGGCCGTGATCGGCGGCCAGATGTATTTCATCGTGAACCAGACCAGGATCAGGAACACGATCATCTGAAAGATGAGGGTACTGGTGATGCTCACGTCGTTGCCTTCGCTTCAGTTCAGTGGACGCCCTGCGCCGGCCGGGGCCGGCGCCGCGTGGCGGCGCGGCAGACTACTTGGGCAATGCCGCGAGCTGGGCCAGGAACGGGTTGGCGGTGGTGAACCACAGCGCAATACCGGTACCGATGATGAACGACGCGTCGATCAGGCCGACCAGCAGGAACATCTTCGTCTGCAATTCGCCCATCAACTCGGGCTGGCGTGCAGCGGATTCCAAGAACTTGCTGCCCATGATGCCGATGCCGATGCAGGCACCCATGGCGCC
>JANNJX010000706.1:0-3378 GCA_031396005.1 Burkholderiales bacterium | reverse complement strand
GGACCAGCCCTCGTCGTCGATCGGACCTGGCCGCAGTTCGCGGGCCAGGGTGTCGGGCAAGAGCGGCGCGATGACGGCCAGGCGTTGTTCGGATTCGCGCAGTCTCGCGGCCAGATGGGTCAGGCTGGCATTGGCAGCGATCGCCCCGGCCAGGCTCGTGGGCAGCGGCACCGACACCGTGCTTGATTTGGAGGCTCCCATCGCGAGGAGTTTAGGCGCATGCAGATCATGATCACCCATGGCAGCCTCGCGACGACGCGTGTGCTGCACCTCAATCGCATCCAGATCGGGCTGGCCATCGCGGCGCTGGCGCTGGTGCTGATGCTGTTCTCAGGCCTGATCTACCACTTCGTCTTCTTGAAAGCGGCGCGCGAAGGCTGGCCCGTCGTCAGCTCCATCGTGCGTCTGGTGGTGCGCGACGAGTTCGCGCAACGCGATCGCTTCGTGCGCGAGAACCTCGACGTCATGGCGACGAAGGTCGGCGAAATGCAGGCCAAGCTGCTCAAGTTGGAAGCCATGGGCGACCGCGTCTCCGGCCTGGCCGGCGTCAAGCCCGAAGAGTTCAAGCCGGTGCTGTCGCCGCGGCCGGGCGCTTCGGCGCCGGCTGCTGTCAAAGGGCAGGGCGGGCCATTCATCCCGGGCTTGAACGACAGCCAGCGCGGCGCGCTCGACGCCCTGGCCGGCAACGTCGATCTGATGGACGAGCGCACCGACCAGTACACCGACCTGTTCACACTGATCGAGTCGCGCCTGCTAGAAGGCCGCCTGGCGCAACTGCTGATCCCGAGCACGACGCCGGTGGCCGGCCCCATCGGCTCGGGCTTCGGCTTTCGCACCGACCCGATCACCGGCCGCGGCGCGTTGCACATGGGCCTGGATTTTCCAGCCGATGTCGGCACGCCGATCGTCGCCGCGGCCGGTGGCGTCGTCATCAACACCGAGAACCACTCGGCCTACGGCAACTTGGTCGACATCGATCACGGCAGCGGTCTGGTGACGCGCTACGCGCATGCCTCCAAGCTGCTGGTCAAGACCGGTGACTTGGTCAAGCGCGGCCAGGCCGTGGCCCAGGTCGGCAACACCGGGCGCTCCACCGGCCCGCATCTGCACTTCGAGGTGCTGGTGGACGGCGTGCCGCAGAACCCGGCGCGGTTTCTCGCCGGGCGTGGCGGCGATCCGAAGTCCGTCGCGGGCAGCGCGCGTGCGCGCTGACCCCGCAGCTAAAATTCGCGGCTTTTTCCCCGGCGCCGGCCGGCCTTGCGAACACGCGGCTTGAGGCGGTCCCAAGCGCCTCATCTGCGATACGAACTCCCGACCCCGCCCATGTTGCCCAAAATACTGACTTCGATCTTCGGCAGCCGCAACGAGCGCCTGCTCAAGCAGTTCCGTGCCGTCGTTGCCAAGATCAACGCGCTCGAGCCGCAGTTCGAGGCCCTCGACGACGCAGCATTGCGTGCGAAGACAGCCGATTTCAAAGCCCGGCTCGAACAGGGCTCGACGCTCGACGACCTGCTGCCCGAAGCCTTTGCCACGGTGCGCGAGGCCAGCAAGCGCACGCTGAAGATGCGCCACTTCGACGTGCAGTTGATGGGCGGCATGGCGCTGCATCAGGGCAAGATCGGCGAGATGCGCACGGGCGAGGGCAAGACGCTGATGGCGACGCTGCCGGTGTACCTGAATGCGCTGGCCGGCAAGGGCGTGCACCTGGTCACCGTCAACGACTATCTGGCGCGACGCGACGCCGAATGGATGGGCCAGATCTACAACTTCCTCGGCCTCGCCGTCGGTGTCAACGTCCCCGGCATGGGCCGCGAAGAGAAGCAGGCCGCGTACGCCGCCGACGTCACCTACGGCACCAACAACGAGTTCGGCTTCGACTACCTGCGCGACAACATGGTGCAGGCCACGGAGGACCGCTCGCAGCGCGGCTTGTCGTATGCGATCGTCGACGAGGTCGATTCGATCCTGATCGACGAAGCGCGCACGCCGCTGATCATCAGCGGCCAGGCCGAAGACCACACCGAAATGTACGTGCGCATCAACGCCGTCGTGCCGCAGTTGAAGCAGCAGATCGGCGAAGAAGACCTGCGCACCGGCGAAGGCGTGATCGACGCCGGCGACTTCACGCTCGACGAGAAGGGCCGCCAGGTCTTCCTCACCGAACGCGGCCACGAGAACGCCGAACGCATCCTCGGCACGGCGGGTCTGCTGGCCGAAGGCGCGAGCCTGTACGACCCGGCCAACATCACGCTGATGCACCATGTGTACGCCGCGCTGCGCGCCAAGCACCTCTACCAGCGCGATCAGCACTACGTCGTGCAGAACGGCGAGGTCGTGATCGTCGATGAATTCACCGGCCGCCTGATGACCGGCCGGCGCTGGAGCGACGGCCTGCACCAGGCTGTCGAAGCCAAGGAAGGCGTGGCCATCCAGAGCGAAAATCAGACGCTGGCCTCGATCACCTTCCAGAACTACTTTCGCATGTACGGCAAGCTCTCGGGCATGACCGGCACCGCCGACACCGAGGCCTACGAGTTCCAGGAGATCTACGGCCTGGAGACGGTGGTGATCCCGCCGAACAAGCCGACGATTCGCAAGGACGAGCTCGACCTCGTCTACAAGACCGCCAAGGAGAAATACGACGCTGTCATCGAGGACATCCGCGACTGCCATCAGCGCGGCCAGCCGGTGCTCGTCGGCACGACGTCGATCGAGAATTCCGAGCTGATCTCCGGCCTGCTCGAAAAAGTGAGCCTGCCGCACCAGGTGCTCAATGCCAAGCAGCATGCGAAAGAAGCCGAGATCGTGGCCCAAGCAGGGCGGCCGGGCGTGATCACGATCGCCACCAACATGGCAGGGCGCGGCACCGACATCGTGCTCGGCGGCAACGTCGAGCGCCAGGTGCATTTCCTCGAGATCGACGAGCAGATCGCCAGCGACGACCGCAGCCAGCGCATCGCTCAACTGCACGACGAGTGGCAGGGCCTGCACGAGAAGGTCAAGGCCGAAGGCGGCTTGCGCATCATCGCCACCGAGCGCCACGAGTCACGGCGCATCGACAACCAACTGCGCGGCCGCTCGGGCCGCCAGGGCGACCCGGGCGCCTCGCGCTTTTATCTGAGCCTGGACGATTCGCTGATGCGCATCTTCGCCGGCGACCGCGTGCGCGCGATCATGGACCGCTTGAAGATGCCCGAAGGAGAAGCCATCGAGGCCGGCATCGTCACACGCAGCATTGAAGGCGCGCAGCGCAAGGTCGAGGCGCGCAACTTCGACATGCGCAAGCAGCTGCTCGAGTACGACGACGTCGCCAACGACCAGCGCAAGGTCATCTACCAGCAGCGCAACGACATCCTCGAATCGGCGTCGCTCACCGAG
>JANNJX010000693.1:0-13741 GCA_031396005.1 Burkholderiales bacterium | reverse complement strand
TTGACGATGATGATGAAATCGCCGGTATCGACGTGAGGCGTGTAGATGGCTTTGTGCTTGCCGCGCAAACGGAGTGCCACTTCGCTGGCAACACGTCCGAGCACCTTGTCGGTGGCGTCAATCACAAACCATTCATGCTTCACTTCGGCCGGTTTGGCGCTGAAGGTCTTCATGAGGGTCTTTCGACATTGAGAGGGAAAAATTGGCGGCTTGCGGTCGCGAACTGAGTTGCGACCCGGCCGAGGCGCTGCTTGTCAATGCAGCCTCTCGAACGCTTCGCCCAGCCGCCGCCGGGAAAGCCCGCGAGTGTAGCGCATCATCAGCGCCAGACTCCCCTTGTGCTGGGCTCGCTGGAGCGAGCTCCCCAATGGCGATGCTGAGTAACGGCTAGACTCGGGTTAACCCTAGGAAGGAGTCCCCGATGGGCTTTCCTGCAAAGCTGACAACGCCCACCGGCGCCGACAGCGACCGTCCGCCATACTCGATGCCGAAGCTACGCCCGCCGGCCCGGCGCTGGATCCCCATCCGCTCGCTCGCCGAGCGCCACCGGCCGCGCATCCTGGCCCACCTGCTGGCGTTGCCGCCAAATGACCGCTACCTGCGCTTCGGCTATGCCGCATCCGATGCGCAGATCGCGCGCTACGCCGACCTGATCGACTTCACCCACGACGAAGTCTTCGGCGTCTTCAATCGCCGGCTCGAGTTGATCGCGCAAGCCCATCTCGCCAGCTTGCCCAACACCCGCGAAGCGGAATTCGGTGTCTCGGTGCTGCCGAAAGCCCGCGGCCGCGGCTGCGGCGCACGGCTGTTCGATCACGCCGTGCTGCACGCCCGCAACCGCGGCGTCGACACGCTGTTGATCCACGCGCTGACGCAAAACACGGCGATGTTGCGCATCGCACGAAGTGCCGGCGCCACGGTCGAGAGTGATGGCGGTGAAGCTCTGGCCCGCTTGCGCTTGCCGCCCGACAACCTGCGCTCCCACCTCGATGCCTTTCTTGAAAGCAGCGCGGCCGAGGTCGACTACCGCCTCAAGTCGCAAGGCAAGCAGGCCGACGAAGTGCGCGACAGCGCACGCCGGTCAGACGACTGAAAGACCGCGCATGCCCCCTCTAGCAGGGGTTTGTCCATCGGCACCGGGGGTGTGCACCAAGGCTGCGGTGCCGACACTGCGACTACCATCACGGCACTCGAAACCTTCGGCCGCCAGGCGTGCGATCGCTGCCGCAGCCGAGCACTTTGGCGCTCATGGAAACCTTGCTGCCGTGGATTGTTGTGCTGGCCTCGCTGGTTATTTTGGCGGCCGTCCTCATCGCATGGCGCGCGGCGCGCCGCCAAGCTCCTCAACCGCAGCCCTTGCCCGCTGAGTGGGCGCTCGCGCCGAGGCCGGTGTTCTCGACCGACGAGCGGCGCGTGTACCGTCAGCTGCGCGAGGCGCTGCCGCATCACATCGTGCTGTCGAAGCTGCCGCTGGTGCGCTTTTGCCAGCCGAGCGACCCGAACGAAGTGCGCTACTGGTATGACCTGCTCGGCGCGATCCACGTCACCTTTGCCATCTGCAGCGCCAACGGCCGTGTGCTGGCCGCGATCGATCTCGACACCGACCGCGGCAACTCACGGCGCGTGCTGCAGATCAAGCAATCGGTGCTGGGCGCCTGCCGCGTGCGCTTTCTGCGCTGCCCAGTGGATAACCTGCCGTCGATCGCCGAGCTGCAGTTGCTCGTGCCGCAGGGCGCTTCTTCGTCGCGCGGCCCGCAGCCGGCACCAAGCCGGCCGGCTGCCCGCGACGATCGGGCGCCGGCGTCCGTCACGCCGATGCGGCGCCGCGAACGCGCCACTTTGTGGCAAGACTCCACCTTTTTCCAGGACTCGTTCTTTGCGCCTGACGTTCGAGTGGACAACAGCCTCACCGGCGAGTTGCCACCCTACGATCCATCGCGTATCGCGTCATCGTTGGATGTGGAGCTGTCGGAGCGCGAGCCCGAGCGGTTCGACGACGCCGAGGATACCGAGCCCGGCGAGCAGCAACGGTTGTCGGGCACCGGTACGCACAACTGAAGCGAAGCCGACAATGCGCGCATGAACTTGCGCGTCGATCACGCTGCTGATCCTTCCCCGCTGGGCTACGCCGATCTCGAACCGGCGCGCGTGCTCGATACCCTCGATGCACTCGGCTTGCGCGGCGATGGTCGTCTGCTGCAGCTCAACTCCTACGAGAACCGCGTCTTCCAGGTGCATCTAGAAGACGCCAGCGTCGTCGTTGCCAAGTTCTATCGGCCGGGCCGCTGGAGCGATGCGCAGATCCTCGAAGAGCATGGGTTTGCGCAGGATTTGGTGAGCGACGACGTGCCGGTGATCGCGCCACGTGTGTTGTTGGCTGCGGGTCCAGCGGTGGTGGTGCTCGGCACGCCGCCGACGCTGGCGCATGTGACGCAAGGCGGCGTGACGTACCGCATCACCGTCAGCGACCGTCATGCCGGCCGCGGCCCCGAGCTGGAAGACCCGGACGTGCTCGAGTGGCTCGGCCGCTTTCTCGGCCGTCTGCATGCCGTGGGTCAGCGCTCGGCATTTGCACACCGTCGCACGATCGGTCCGGCATGGGTCGCTTCGGCGCGCGAGCGGCTGCTGCGCGGCGAGCACATCCCCGAGCGCGAGCGCGATCTGTGGCTCGCGCGTTGCGACGAGGCGCTGGCGCTGATCGACCGCGCCTTCTCCGGCGTTGGCGCGGTGCGCACGCTGCGCCTGCACGGCGACTTCCACCCGGGCAACATCATGTGGCGCGACGGCGGCCCGCATGTGGTCGATCTCGACGACGCCTGCAACGGCCCCGCGGTGCAGGACCTGTGGATGCTGCTGTCCGGCGACCCGCAGACCATGCGCATGCAGATCGCCACCCTGCTCGACGGCTACCGCACCTTCACACCTTTCGACGACCGCGAACTCACGCTGATCGAGCCGCTGCGCACCTTGCGCATGATCTGCCACAGTGCCTGGATCGCAGAGCGCTGGAGCGACCCCGCGTTCCCGATCGCGTTTCCGTGGTTCGGCAGCGGCAGCTACTGGGCGCAGCAGGCGATGCAGTTGGGCGAGCAGATCGACACCATGCGCGATCCGCCCACCTTTTCCTTCAGTTAGACGTCAACAAGCGCGTCACCCGCTGCACATGCGAGGCCGGGTCTTCGAGCTGTCCGCCTTCTGCGAGCCACGCCTGATCGAACAGCAGGTGCGCCAGATCGTCGAAGTGCTTTTCGTCCGCCTCCAAACGTTTGACCAACGCATGCTGCGCATTGACTTCGAGGATCGGCTGACTCGCCGGCGCTTTCTGCCCGGCCTGCTTCAACATGCGCGCCAGGTGGCCGCTCATGTCGCCTTCTTCGACGACCAGGCACGCCGGCGAATCGACCAGACGTGTCGTCACGCGCACGTCCTTGGCGCGATCCTTCAATGCCGCCTTCAGTTTCTCCTGCACCGGCTTGAAGGCTTCGGCCGCGGCTTCGATCGCCTTCTTCTCTTCTTCGTCCTGCAGCGAACCCAGATCGACTGCGCCCTTGGCCACGCTCTGCAGCGCCTTGCCTTCGAACTCGTACAAGTGCGCCAGCATCCATTCATCGACGCGGTCGGCAAGCAACAACACCTCGATGCCCTTCTTGCGGAAGACCTCCAGCTGCGGGCTCGACTTTGCGGCCGTCAACGTGTCGGCAGTGACGTAGTAAATGTTCTCTTGGCCCTCCTTCATGCGCGACAGGTAGTCGGCCAGCGCAACACCATCGTCGGCGTGCGTCGATGAAAAGCGCAGCAGCTTGGCCAAGCGCTCAGCATTCACATGGTCCTCGCCGACACCTTCCTTCATCACCGCGCCGAACTCGGTCCAGAACGCGGCGTACTTGTCTTTCTGGTTCTCGGCAAGGTCTTCGAGCATCGACAGCACGCGCTTGGTCGCACCTTCGCGGATCGTCTTCACGTCGCGGCTTTCCTGCAGCAGCTCGCGGCTGACGTTGAGCGGCAAATCGGCCGAGTCGATCACGCCCTTGACGAAGCGCAGGTACGCCGGCATCAGCGCCTGCGCATCGTCCATGATGAAGACGCGCTTGACGTACAGCTTGACGCCAGCCCGCTTGTCGCGGTTGTACATGTCGAACGGCGCCTTCGCCGGCACGTACAGCAGTTGCGTGTATTCGCTGCGGCCCTCGACGCGGTTGTGCGTGTAGGACAGCGGTGCGTCGCTGTCGAAAGCGATCTGCTTGTAGAACTCCTGGTACTCGGCATCGGTGACTTCGCTCTTCGGCCGCGTCCACAGCGCCGCCGCCTTGTTGACGGTTTCCCATTCGTCCTCGAGCACGGTCTTGGCTTCCTCGGCGATCCACTTCTCCTTTTTCATCAGGATGGGCAGCGAGATGTGGTCCGAGTACTTGCTGATGATCGACTTCAGCTTCCAGGTCTTGGCGAACTCTTCTTCGCCGTCACGCAGGTGCAATGTCACGTCGGTGCCGCGCGCGGGTTTGTCGATGGCCTCGACGTCGAACTGGCCGCTGCCGTCACTCGTCCAGCGCACGCCTTCGGCGGCCGTGAGCCCGGCGCGGCGCGACTCGACCGTGATGCGATCCGCAACGATGAAGCCCGAATAAAAACCCACGCCGAACTGGCCGATCAGATTGGCGTCGCCCTTCTTGTCGCCCAACTTGGCGATGAAGTCGCGCGTGCCGCTCTTGGCGATCGTGCCCAGGTGCTCGATGGCTTCGGCTTCGCTCATGCCGATGCCGTTGTCGCGGATCGTGATCGTCTTCGTGGCCTCGTCGAAGAAGACGTGGATCTTCAGCTCCGGCGCGTCCTCGAACAGCGCCGCGTTGTCCAGCGCCTCGAAGCGCAGCTTGTCGCAGGCGTCGCTGGCGTTGGAGACCAGCTCGCGCAGGAAGATCTCTTTGTTCGAGTACAGCGAATGGGTGACGAGGTGCAGGATCTGCTGCACTTCGGCTTGGAAGGCGTGGGTGTGTTTTTGGCTCATGGTGGCGAATAGAACAGAAGAAACGGAACAGACCTCAAGCGTAGCGCGCCGCCGTCAGCCCGTTCATGTCGATCGCTGGCTTCTTGCCGCCGATCAAGTCGGCGATCACGCGCGCGGTGCCGGCGGCCATCGTCCAGCCGAGCGTGCCGTGGCCGGTGGCGAGGAACAGGTTCGGCATCTCGGTGCCGCCGACCACCGGCGTGCCGTCGGGCGTCATCGGCCGCAAGCCGCACCAGAACTCGCTGCGGCCCAGGTCGCCGCCGTCGGGGAACAGGTCGGCGACGACATGCATCAGCGTGCGCCGCCGCGCTTCGTGCAGGCGCAGCGTGTAGCCGGCGAGCTCCGCGGTGCCGCCGACGCGGATGCGGTCGCCCAGGCGTGTGATGGCGATCTTGTGCGTCTCGTCCATCACGGTCGATTCCGGTGCGCCGCGCGCGTCGGTGATCGGCACGGTGATCGAGTAGCCCTTGACCGGGTAGACCGGGATGTCGATGCCCAGCGGCGACAGCAGCTTGGGCGAGTGGCTGCCGAGCGCGACGATGTAGGCGTCGGCCTGCACGCGGCCCTGCTCGGTGACGACGCCGGTGAGGCGCTTGCCGTCGGTGAGCAGCGACTTGACCTGCTCATTGAAACGCAGCGTCGCGCCCTTGGCTTGCGCCATCTCGGCAATGCGGTGGGTGAACTTGAAGCAGTCGCCGGTTTCGTCGCCGGGCAGGCGCAAGCCGCCGACGAACTTGTCGCGCACGCGTGCCAACGCCGGTTCGTGCGTGATGCAGCCGTCGCGGTCGAGCACGTGGTAAGGCACCTTGTAGCGGTCGAGGATCGCGGTGTCCTTGGCCGTGCCGTCCAACTGCTGCTGCGTGCGAAACAGTTGCAACGTGCCCTGCATGCGTTCGTCGTAGGCGATGCCCGTTTGCGCGCGCAAGGTCTTCATGCAATCGCGGCTGTACTCGGCCAGACGCACCATGCGGCCCTTGTTCTGCTCATAGCGCGACGACGTGCAGTTGCGCAGCATCGCCAGGATCCAGCCGATCATCGGCCAATCCAGATGTGGCCGCAGCACCAGCGGGCGGTGGTTCATCAGCAACCACTTCACCGCCTTGAACGGCACGCCCGGCCCCGCCCACGGCGCCGAGTAGCCGGGCGAGACTTCACCCGCATTGGCGTAGCTCGTCTCCAGCGCCGGCCCCTTCTGGCGCTCGATCAGCGTCACCTCGTGACCGTCGGCCGCCAACTCATAGGCCGCAGTGCAACCGATCACCCCGCCGCCCAGCACCAAGACCTTCATGAACCGCCGCCTCCTGCATGGAGTTTAAGCATGGCCACTGCGACAATTGCTCATGATCACCCCCGACGTCGCCCCCCGCCGCGAGTTCAACGACCCCGATGCCGCGCTGGCCCATGCCGCTGCCATCTACGACGCCGGCGTGGTCCACCTGCGGCAGCAGTTGCAAACCTTTCTCGACGGCGACCTGCCCGGCGATCGCGTGCGCGCGACGTATCCCTACGTGCGCATCCGCGTCGACACGGTGATGCGCGCCGACTCGCGCCTGGCCTACGGCTTCGTCGCCGGCCCGGGCCGCTATGAAACCACGCTGACGCGGCCGGATCTCTTCGGCCCCTACTACCGCGAGCAGTTCCGCCTCTTGCTGCGCAACCACGCCGTGGCGCTCGAAGTCGGCGCCAGCGACGAGCCGATCCCGGTGCACTTCTCGCTGGCCGAAGACGATCACCTGGAAGGCACGTTGACGCCGCAACGCCGCCAGTTGATGCGCGATCTGTTCGACCTGCCCGACCTGGCCGCCATGGACGACGGCATCGCCAACGGCAGCTTCGAGCCCGGCCCGCGCGAGGCGCACCCGCTGTCGCTGTTCACCGCACCGCGCGTCGACTACTCGCTGCACCGCATGCGCCACTACACCGGCACGCGGCCCGAGCATTTCCAGAATTTTGTCCTCTTCACCAACTACCAGTTCTACATCGACGAATTCATCAAACTCGGCCGCGAGACGATGAGCGCGCCGGGCTGCGACTACGCCGCCTTCGTCGAGCCCGGCAACGTCATCACGCGCCCCGGCGGCACCACGCAAGGCACCGCGCCGCCGCGCCTGCCGCAGATGCCGGCGTACCACCTGGTGCGGCCGGACAGCTCGGGCATCACGATGGTCAACATCGGCGTCGGCCCGGCCAATGCGAAGAACATGACCGACCACATCGCCGTGCTGCGCCCCCATGCGTGGATCATGCTCGGCCACTGCGCCGGCCTGCGCAACACGCAGCAGTTGGGCGACTACGTCCTGGCCCACGGCTACGTGCGCGAAGACCATGTGCTCGACGAGGAGCTGCCGCTGTGGGTGCCGATTCCAGCGCTGGCTGAAATCCAGGTCGCGCTCGAACGCGCCGTCGCCGACGTGACGAAGCTGGAGGGCTACGAACTCAAACGCGTGCTGCGCACCGGCACCGTCGCCACCACCGACAACCGCAACTGGGAGCTGCTGCCGCACCCGGGCCCCGAGCGGCGCTTCAGCCAGAGCCGCGCCGTCGCGCTCGACATGGAGAGCGCGACGATCGCCGCCAACGGCTTCAGGTTCCGTGTGCCCTACGGCACCTTGCTGTGCGTTTCCGACAAGCCGCTGCACGGCGAGATCAAGCTGCCCGGCATGGCCAACCAGTTCTACCGCGAGCGCATCGACCAGCACCTGCGCATCGGCATGCGCGCCATCGAACTGCTGCGCGAAGACGGCATGGCCTCGCTGCACAGCCGCAAGCTGCGCAGCTTTGCCGAGGTGGCGTTTCAGTAGGCATCAAGCGAGCGTCGGCGCCATCGCCCGCCAGATGCTCTCGCGCTGACGCGCATCGGGCAGGGAGCCGCGCAGCGCCGCCAAGTTCTGCTCGACGTGATCGGGGTTCGTCGTTGCCGGGATCGCAACGGTCACCGCCGGATGCGCAAGCTCCCACTTCAGCACCAGCGTCGCCCAATGCGCACAGCCGAGTTCGGCGGCCAGCGGTGGCAGCGGCAGCCGTGACAAGCGGCTCAGCAAATCACCGCCGTCGAACGGCCGGTTGATGATCACGGCCACGCCCTTGGCGGCGGCGAGTTCGAGCAGCGGCTCGGCGCTGCGATCGGCCGGGCTGTAGGTGATCTGCAGCACGTCGATGCCGCGCTCGCTCTCGAGGATCTGCCGCACCAGATCGTGATCGCGGCCGTGCGAGGTGGTGATGCCGATGTGCCGCGCCAGCCCCTGCGCCTTCCACTCGCGCAGCGTCGGCAGGTGCGAGCGCCACGACAGCAGGTTGTGGACCTGCATCAGATCGACCCGCGGCAGTTTCCACAGCGCCAGCGAGCGCCGCATCTGCGTCGGGCCGTAGGGGCCGAGCGGCGTCCAGACCTTGGTGGCACTGAACAGCCGCGGCTCAGGCCGCACCAGCAGTTCGCCAAGGACGGCCTCGGCCTGCGCGTACATCGGCGACGAATCGATCATGCGCCCGCCGCCGGCGAAGAAACGGTCCAGCACTGCGCGCCGCTGCGCCAGCGCCGGCGCGTTGCCGAGCGCAACGTGGAAGGTCAGCCAGGTACCCAGGCCGACCGCGGGCAGGCGCTCGCCCGAGGACGGAATCGCCCGCATCAGCAGCGGCTCGGCGGCACGCGCTGCCGTCGCCGTCGCGGCGCAAGCCAGCAGCAGATCGCGTCGTTGCATTGCCATCACACGTTTGTAGCACCGCGTCGGCTATCGTGGCGCGGATGTCCGATCAAGCCCCCACGCCGGTCAGCTTTGCCGAAGCGCTGCGCTTCTGGTTGAAGCTCGGCTTCATCGGCTTCGGCGGCCCGGCCGGGCAGATCGCGATCATGCATGCCGAACTGGTGGAACGCCGACGCTGGATCAGCGAGCGCCGCTTCCTGCATGCGTTGAACTACTGCATGGTGCTGCCGGGCCCCGAGGCGCAGCAACTCGCCACCTACATCGGCTGGCTGATGCACCGCACCTGGGGCGGCATCGCGGCCGGCGCGCTGTTCGTGCTGCCGTCGCTGTTCATCCTGATCGCGTTGTCGTGGGTCTACGTGCGCTTCGGCGACGTGCCTGTCGTGGCGGGCCTGTTCTACGGCATCAAGCCCGCCGTCACGGCGCTCGTGCTGCAGGCCGCGCACCGCATCGGCACACGCGCGTTGAAGAACAAGTGGATGTGGGCGATCGCCGCGGCGGCGTTCGTTGCCATCTTCGCCTTCGACACACCGTTCCCGGCAATCGTGATGGCCGCCGCGCTGATCGGCCACTTCGGCGCCAAGGCGGCGCCGGATGTGTTCGCGCTCGGCGGCGGCCACGCCGGCGCGAAGACCGGCTACGGGCCGGCGATGATCGACGACGACACGCCACCGCCGGCGCACGCGCGCTTCTCGCGCGCGGCACTGTGGCGCGTGCTGGCGATCGGCGCGCTGCTGTGGGCCGGCGCGATGGCGGCGGTGATCGCGGCGCAGGGCTGGCACGGCACGCTGGCGCAGATGAGCTGGTTCTTCACGAAAGCGGCGCTCGTCACTTTCGGCGGCGCCTATGCGGTGCTGCCGTATGTCTATCAGGGCGCGGTCGAGACGCACCAGTGGCTGACCGGGCCGCAGATGATCGACGGCCTGGCGCTCGGCGAAACCACGCCGGGGCCGCTGATCATGGTGGTGGCCTTCGTCGGCTTCGTCGGCGGCTGGGGGCAGGCCGTGCTCGGCCCGCAGTCGCTGTTCCTCGGCGCGGCGCTGGCAGCGAAGGTGGTCACCTTCTTCACCTTCCTGCCGTCGTTCGTCTTCATCCTCGCCGGCGGGCCGCTGGTCGAAGCCACGCACGGCAAGCTCCGCTTCACCGCGCCGCTGTCGGCGATCACGGCCGCCGTCGTCGGCGTGATCGTCAACCTGGCGCTGTTCTTTGCGTACCACGTGCTGTGGCCGCAGGGTTCCGGCGGCCGCTTCGATGTCGCCTCGGCGCTGATCGCACTCGCCGCCGCGGTGGCGCTGTTTCGCTTCAAGCGCGGCGTCATCGAAGTCATCGCCGGCAGCGCCGTGATCGGCCTGGCGGTTCACCTTCTGCGTTGACAGGACGAAGCCATGACCACCCTCAGCGTCGCCGAATTGGCCTTGTGGCAGTCGGCCCGGTTCCCCTTCACGCTGCTCGACGTGCGGCGCGCGCAGAAGCGCCACGCCGAGAGCGACGAGATCGCCGGCGGCCGTTGGCTCAACCCGGCGCTGTGGCTCGACTGGAAGGACGAGTTCGCGGACTCAACGCAGCCCGTGGTGCTGTACTGCGCGCACGGCCACGAAATCAGCCAGGGATTGACGGCGGCGTTGCGGGCGATGGGCTGCGACGCGCGGCACTTGCAAGGCGGCATCGAAGCTTGGCGCCAAGCCGGCCACGACGTGATCCGGCTCGGCGCAGACGGCTGACTCAGCGGTCGTAGGCGCCGATCGTCGCGCCGGTATCCACCGGCGCAGCAGCGACACGCGACCAATCCACGCCGTCGTGCATGCGCGCCTGGGCGGTCGGCAGCGGGTTGAACGCCGCGGCGGCGTTGGCGGTGCGCGGCGCACCGTAGGCAAGCAGCGCAGCGCCGATCAACAGTGCGCCGGCAGCAGCGATGACCTTGCCCGTCGACAGGGCAGGTGCGGCGATTTGAGTTTGGGTTTGCATGGTGAATCGTTCCTCGAAGGTTTCTGACGCGGGGCCGTGGTAAGAGCTGCCGCTGGATCTGTTGTCGTGGGCTGCGGCGCTGCGGTTGCACCGTGGGTCTGACTGCTTCGCCCATGCGTTGCATTTGATTTCAAATCGGTGTTGGTCCGCTGTGGCGTGCGTCACGCGGCCGAGCGCTTTGAAGCGGCGGCTGGCATTCGCTGGCACCGACCTGCGCATTGCTGCACGCCGCGCGACGCTGCGGGTGGTCCGCCTTGTGTCAGCGTGCAAATGCCTTTAACGTCAAACAAGCGCCCCACCCCCGCGCGGCAGCGGCCGATTGCCGCCGCAAGCAGGCCGTACGAGGGGGCGTGCCGGCGTTGGAGGAGCTCGTCCCATGCCCAGCCCATCACCTGCCGGCGGTGACGCCGTCGACACCCCCGGCATCCGAACCGTGGCCCTTGTCGGGCCACAAAGCGCAGGCAAGACGAGCCTGGCCGAAGCGCTGCTGGCAAAGGCCGGCGCGATCGGCGCCGCGGGCAGCCTGGAGCGCGGCACCACCGTCAGCGACTGGGACCCGCTCGAACGCAAGATGGCGCATTCGCTGCAGGCAGCGGTGATGCACCTGCACCATGCCGGCACACGCATCCACCTGATCGACACACCGGGCTCCACCGACTTCATCGGCCAGTCGCTGCCGGCGTTGGAAGCGGTCGAGACCGCCGCCGTGGTGATCAACGCGGCGACGTGGAAGACGAGCGGCATCGACGCGATGGCGGTGCGGATGATGAACTACGCTGCCGAGCGGCATCTCGACCGGCTGATCATCGTCAACAAGATCGATGCGGCCGGCGCGGTGCTCGCCGATCTACTCGAAGACATTCAGGCGACGTTCGGCAAGGAGTGCCTGCCGCTGAATCTGCCGGATGCGGGCGGCACGAAGGTCGTCGATTGTTTCTACAACCGTGAAGGCCACAGCGATTTCGGCAGCGTCGATGCGGCGCACCGCGCGCTGGTGGAGCAAGTCGTCGAGGTCGATGCGGCGTTCGTCGATCGCTACCTGAACGACGGCGACATCGACGCTTCTGAATTGCACGCGCCGCTCGAGCAGGCGCTGCGCGAGGGCCACCTGATCCCGGTGTGTTTCGTCTCGGCGCGCAGCGGCGCGGGTGTCGGCGAGCTGCTCGACATCATCGAGAAGCTGCTGCCGAACCCGACCGAAGGCAACCCGCCGGAGTTCCTCAACGGCGAAGGGGCAGATGCCAAACCAATGCAGGCCACGCCCGACGCCAAGGCGCACGTGCTGGCCCATGTCTTCAAGGTCACCGTCGATCCGTTCGTCGGCCGCATGGGCGTCTTCCGCGTCCACCAGGGCACGGTGACGAAGGACTCGCAGCTCTACATCGGCGACGGCCGCAAGCCGTTCAAGGTCGGCCATCTGTTCATGCTGCAGGGCAAGGACCATGTCGAGGTGGCGCGCGCGCTGCCGGGCGATATCGTGGCCGTGGCCAAGGTCGATGAGATCCACTACGACGCGGTCTTGCATGACGCAGCTGAGGACGATCACATCCACCTGAAGCCGCTCAACCTGCCGGTACCTGTGCATGGGCTGGCCATCGAGCCCAAGCGCCACGGCGACGAGCAGCGCATGTGGGAGATCCTCGGCAAGCTGGTCGATGAAGACCCGTGCCTGAAGGTCGAGCATGTGGTGGCGACCAACGAGACCATCGTCTATGGCCTCGGTGACCTGCACCTGCGCATGCTGCTCGAGCGGCTGCGCGAGACCTACAAGTTCGAGGTCAGCACACGGCCGCCGCGCATCGCCTACCGCGAGACGGTGACGATGAACGCCGAGGGCCACCACCGCCACAAAAAGCAGAGCGGCGGCGCCGGACAGTTCGGCGAGGTCTTTCTGAAGATCGAGCCGCTGCCGCGCGGCGGCGGCTTCGAGTTCGTCGATCAGGTCAAGGGCGGCACGATTCCCACGCAATACATCCCGGCGGTGGAAAAAGGCGTGCGTGACGCGCTGGCGTCGGGCGTGATCGCCGGCTACACGCTGGTCGACGTGCGCGTGATCGTCTATGACGGCAAGCACCACAGCGTCGACAGCAAGGACATCGCGTTCGCCACCGCCGGCCGCAAGGCGTTCATGGATGCGGTCAAGGCAGCGCGGCCGATCGTGTTGGAGCCGGTCGCCTCGGTCGAAATCACCGCGCCCGAACACGCGATGGGCGACATCGCGGGCGACCTGTCGTCACGACGTGGGCAGGTCAACGGCACCGAGAACAGCGCCTCCGGCTCGGTGACGATCCGCGGCCAGGCGCCGCTGGCCGAGTTGGCGGGCTACCAATCGCGCTTGAATGCGATGACGAGTGGCCAGGGGCGCTATGCGCTGGCGCTGTCGCACTACGACCCGGTGCCGCCGACGGTGCAGACGCAACTGACGTCGCAGTTCAAAGTCAAGGACGAAGAATGAACAACGACCCGTCGCAGGAGCACTCGCGCGTGCGAGCGCGGGCCGTCGTTCAGTGCTGGAAGCGCTTGATGTTGCCGGCGTACTCGAGCACGCGGTGCGGCTGGCCGACGATCCAGCGGCCGATCTCGTCGAGCAGGCGCGCGCGCAAGCCGGCGGCCGGGTACTCGCCATCGACGCGTTCGAGCTGATCGATGTTGATGAACGACAGGCGCACTTTGCCGACATCCGGCAGCGGCGTCACGCGAACGCTCGCCGCGACCACCGGCTTGAACGCAAACGCGGTGCCCTGCAGGCGGCCGGTGACGGCATGGCGCGTCGGCGCTTCCGACGGCTGGATGCCGGCCTGCATCAGCGCTGCGCGCAGCCGGTCGATGTCGTGCGGATTCTCTTTCTCGATGCGCTGCGGCGTCTCGCCGGTGGCCTGCCAAGCCAACAACACCGATTCGTACAGCGGCTCGCCGCCAGGCAGCAGCTTCAGTTGCGGCAGCACGCGGAAGTTGCCGCAGACCAGGCCTTCGAGCGGCTCACGGCCGGCGACGACGTAACGCGCCGCGCACGGCGAGCGGATCAGGTTCAGTTGCTCGCAGAGCTCTTTCCAATAGTCGTGCGCCAGGCGGC
>JANNJX010000169.1:0-2120 GCA_031396005.1 Burkholderiales bacterium | reverse complement strand
GACCTCGGCCCACTGGTTCCAGGCGGCCGGGCGGCGGTCGCGGAAGAAGAAGTCGAGCATGGCGTGTGCGCGCGCGCTTTGGCCCAGGCGAGCGAGTGCGCCGACGCTGCGCAGCTCGTAGGGCGTGTAGTCTTTCCAGACGCGCTTTCCTTCAGTGCGTGCGAGCGACTCGCGCCAGTAGCGCTCGAAGGTGGCGTCGAGCAGCGCTTGCGGCAGATCGGCCTGCACCGGATTGAGGGCGATCGTCGTCGAGGTGGCATCGAAGTCGCCGCGGTCGGCGGCGCCGGGTATGAAGTCGATGCGGTGGTGGGCCGCAGCGGCCGTGATCGAGGCGCCGAGTTCGGACTGAAACGATGTCGTCCAGCCCGACCAGCGTTGCGCCTCGGTCTCGTGGCCGAGCACACGCGCGATCGCCACCGCGTCCTTGTAGCCGCGCAGCGCCCAGAAGTCGTCCCAGTACGAGTACGCCGCCTTGTCGGAGTAGCCCTCGTGGCTGATCGATGGCGGCATCAGGCCGAACAGGTGCTCGCGGCCGCGCTCGCGGTTGCGCGCCGTGCGCTCGCTCTGGCGCAGGCCCTCCTGGTACGCGACGACGCGCTGCACCGCCGGCCAGTGGCGCGCCAGCCAGGCGCGGTCGCGCGTGTGGCGCCAGACCTCGGCGACGGCGTAGAGGTACTGGCCGTGGCTGTCGTTCTCGGCAACAGGGTCGGCGCCGCGCGAGTCGACGCAGCAGGGCACCTTGCCCGAGTCAAAGATGAAGCCGGCGAACCAATCGACGAACTCGCGCGACGCGTCCACCTCCCCCAGCCGCAACAGGCCGGCCAGCATCATCGCGCCGTCGCGCACCCAGGCGCGCGCGTAGGAGCGGGTGCCGGGCTTGAGCGCCGGGCCGTCGCGCGAGACCAGGATCTGCGCCAGCGTGCTGCGCAGCGTGTCGGCGATCGCTTGCGCGTCGGCGGGCAGGGCGAGCATAGTGCGGTTCAGGCGCTCGCGCCAATGCGCGGCTGCGTTGTCGAAGCGCGCATCGAGCGTGGCGTTGTCGATGCTGCCCGGCTGCCCTGCTCTGGCCAGCGCTGCAGTCCAGCCGATGGCGCGACTCTCGCCGGCGTTGAGCGCGATGTCGAACCGCAGCAGTGCCGAGGCGTGGGCCTGTGGGTCGCGCAGCACCGTCAGCGCCGGTGCGTTGCGCAACCCATCGAGCGAGACGCCGCCGTCGAAGGCCGCGGCGCTGACAGCGTGCGGCGGCTGGGTGGGTCGCAGCACCCGGCGGCCGTTGACCGCGAGCACGCCGTCGGCCCACGCCAGCTCCCGCACCGGGCTCGCGCCGCCCGGCGTGGTGAGGAACTGCTGCGGCGGGTTGACCTGCCAAGGCCGCACGGCGAGCAGCAGCGTGAAGCGGCGCGGCCGGTCGCTGCGGTTGGCGAGCGTGTAGCGCGCCAGGGCGTGCGGCGCGTTGCGATCGCCGTCGGCGGCGGCTTCGACGTCGAGGGTGAAGGCGTCGTGGCGCCAGTGCACCGCGGGCAACGGCAGGTAGCCGTCGCGCAGCGACTGCGTCGGCGCCACGTCGGCCCAAGTGACGGGCGTGGCGCCGTCGATCTGCACCGCGGCATCGACCGAGAAGCCGCCGCGGCCGATCTCGATGGCGCCGTCTTCCGACAGCAGCGCCGAGCGCTCGCCGCCGCCGTCCACGCCCACCAGGCCCCAGTGATTCTGCTGGCCGAGGAAAGCGCGCGGCATGTCGCCGGCGCGTGCCTCGCGCGCCAGTTCGGCGAGCACGGCGTTGAAATCGCTCCACTGCGTGGCGTCGCGCAGTTCCAGCGTGGGCAGTGGCGTGCGCTTGGCGACCTGCACGCGCAAGTGACGCGCCTCGCTCTCGGGCAGCCAGATCGCATCGAGCCCGCCATCGCTGCCTGCAATGCTGCGCAGGCGACGCCAGCGCCGTCCGTCGTCGGACGCCAGCAGCGTGTAGCCGAGCGGGCGTGGCGCGCCGGCCGGCCAGCGCAGCGCGACGCCGTTGAACTCGCGCGCGTGCCGAAAGTCGAGGTCGAGCGTGCCGTCGCGCTCGCGCTGCTGCGGCTCGGGCCAGGGCGACGGGTCGGGCGCGCGCTCGTGCAGTTCCA
>JANNJX010000632.1:0-5295 GCA_031396005.1 Burkholderiales bacterium | reverse complement strand
TCGATCGGCTGGCCGAGCACGTCCATGATGCGGCCGAGCGTCGCCTTGCCCACCGGCACCGTGATCGCGTTGTTGGTGTTGCGCACCATCAGGCCGCGCTTCAGGCCGTCGGACGAACCGAGCGCGATGGTGCGCACGATGCCGTCGCCCAACTGCTGCTGCACTTCGAGCGTGAGGGCAGAGCCGTCGAGCTTGAGCGCGTCATAGATATGCGGCATCTTGTCGCGCGGAAATTCGACGTCCACGACGGCGCCGATGCACTGAACGATCTTGCCTTGAGACATTGCTTGCTTCCTTGAGAGATTCTTAAACCGCGGCGGCCCCGCCAACGATCTCCGAAAGTTCTTTCGTGATCGCGGCCTGGCGCGTCTTGTTGTAGATGAGCTTCAGCTCGGCGATCAGGCTGCCGGCGTTGTCGGTGGCCGACTTCATCGCCACCATGCGCGCGCTCTGCTCGCTGGCCATGTTGTCGGCCACGCCTTGATAAACGAGCGCTTCGAGATAGCGCTTCAGCAGCTCGTCGATCACGCTGGCCGCATCGGGCTCGTAGATGTAGTCCCAGCCGTGGGCTTTTTTCTCTTCGGCCGATTGCGTCAGGCGGTCGGCGCCGAGCGGCAGCAGCGTCTGCACCTGCGGCTCCTGCTTCATCGTGTTGATGAACTGCGTGTAGCAGAGGTACACCGCATCGAGCTTGCCTTCGACGAACTGGTCGAGCATGACCTTGACCGGGCCGATCAGCTTGTCGAGCAGCGGCTTGTCGCCGAGCTGGACTGCATGCGAGAGCACGTCGGCGCTGATGCGGTTCATGAAACCGAAGCCCTTGTTGCCGATGGCGACGACCTTGATCGCCTTGCCGGCATCTTTGGCTTCGCGCATCTTCGTCGTCACCGCGCGCAGGATGTTGGTGTTCAGGCCGCCGCACAGACCCTTGTCGGTCGTGACGACGATGAAGCCGACGGCTTTCGCATCACCTGTCGTGCGCATGTACGGCGACTGGTATTCCGGGTTGGCCTGCGACAGGTTGGCGGCAATGTTGCGCACCTTGTCGCTGTACGGCCGCGCCTGGCGCATGCGCTCCTGCGCCTTGCGCATCTTGCTCGCAGCCACCATCTCCATGGCCTTGGTGATCTTCTTGGTGTTCTCCACCGACTTGATCTTGCTGCGGATTTCTTTTCCGACTGCCATCAGTTGCTCCTGCGCACCCACCGTTCGCCCTGAGCTTGTCGAAGGGCTTCGACAAGCTCAGCCCGAACGGGTGGGGGCGCGACGGTCATGCGAACGACTTCTTGAACGCCGTCACGGCGTTCGTCATCTCGGCTTCGGCTTCCTTGTCCATCGCCTTGTCGGCTTCGAGCTTGGTCATCAACGCCGCATGGCTCGACTTCAGGTGCTGGTGCAGGCCATGCTCGAAGGCCAGAACCTTCTTCACATCGATGTCGTCCATGAAGCCTTTGTTCACCGCGAACAGCGTCGCGGCCATCGTGCTGATCGACAGCGGCGAGTACTGGGCCTGCTTCAACAGCTCGGTGACGCGCGCGCCACGATCGAGTTGCTTGCGCGTCGCGGCATCGAGGTCGGAGGCGAACTGCGCAAACGCGGCGAGTTCGCGGTACTGCGCGAGGTCGGTCCGGATGCCGCCCGACAGGTTCTTGATCAACTTCGTCTGCGCGGCACCACCGACACGGCTCACCGAGATACCGGCGTTGATCGCAGGGCGGATGCCGGCGTTGAACAGCGAGGTCTCGAGGAAGATCTGGCCGTCGGTGATCGAGATGACGTTGGTCGGCACGAATGCGGACACGTCGCCCGCTTGCGTCTCGATGATCGGCAGCGCCGTCAACGAACCGCCGCCGTACTCCGGCGCCAGCTTGGCCGCGCGCTCCAGCAGGCGGCTGTGCAGGTAGAAGACATCTCCGGGGTAGGCCTCGCGGCCCGGCGGGCGGCGCAGCAGCAACGAGACCTGCCGATAGGCCACGGCCTGCTTCGACAAATCGTCGTAAATGATCAGCGCGTCCTGGCCGCGGTCGCGGAAGTACTCGCCCATCGTGCAACCTGAGTACGCCGACACGTACTGCATCGCGGCCGATTCGGACGCAGAGGCAGCAACGACGATCGTGTACTCCATCGCGCCGT
The DNA here is from genome assembly GCA_031396005.1 of Burkholderiales bacterium. Classification (GTDB taxonomy): domain Bacteria; phylum Pseudomonadota; class Gammaproteobacteria; order Burkholderiales; family Burkholderiaceae_C; genus CADEEN01. The sequence continues at coordinate 3,162 of JANNJX010000632.1, read as the reverse complement.
TGGCTTCGAGCGAGCGCACCACGTTCTTGATCGAACTCGCCTTCTGGCCGATCGCCACGTAGACGCAGGTCATGTTCTGACCCTTCTGGTTGATGATCGTGTCGATCGCCACCGCGGTCTTGCCGGTCTGGCGGTCGCCGATGATCAACTCGCGCTGGCCGCGGCCGATCGGCACCATCGAGTCGATCGACTTCAGGCCGGTCTGCACCGGCTGACTCACCGACTGGCGCGCGATCACGCCCGGTGCGACCTTCTCGATCACGTCGGTCATCTTGGCGTTGATCGGGCCCTTGCCGTCGATCGGTTGGCCCAGGGCGTTGACGACGCGGCCGATCAACTCCGGGCCGACGGGCACCGACAGGATGTTGCCGGTGCACTTGACGGTGTCGCCTTCCGAGATGTGCTCGTACTCGCCCAGGATCACCGCGCCGACCGAATCGCGCTCCAAATTCAGCGCCAGGCCGAACGACGGCACGCCTTCCTTGTTGGCCGGGAACTCGAGCATCTCGCCGGCCATCACGTCCGACAGGCCGTGCACGCGCACGATGCCGTCGGTGACGGAGACGACGGTGCCCTGGTTCTTGATGTCCGCCGTGACGGCCAGGCCCTCGATGCGGCCCTTGATCAGCTCGGAAATTTCTGCGGGATTGAGTTGCATGTGCGGTTCTCCAAACGCTCGTGATGTTTAAGCGACCAGCGCGGTCTTCATTTGTTGCAGGCGCGCGGCCACCGAGGTGTCGAGCACTTCATCGCCGACCACCACGCGGATGCCGCCGATCAGTTCAGGCTTGATGACGACGCTGGCGTTGAGCTTGCGAGCGAAGCGCTTTTCGAGCGCGGCTTTCACGTCCGCGAGTTGCGCCGCCTCGATCGGGTAGGCCGATTCGATGGTCGCATCCGACACCCCCGACTGCGCGTTCGCCAGCGCGTGCAACTGCGACGCGATCTCGGGCAGCGCGCTGGTGCGGCCGTTGTCGATCACCGTGCGCAGGAAGGATTGCACCTTCGGCGCCAACGGTGTCTTCACCACGCCGCCGAACAGATCGAACACCTGCTGCGACGTGACCTTCGGGTTGTCGGCGAACTGGCGCAGTTGCGCATTGGCCGCGACCGCTGCCAGCGCACTGACCTGCTCCGCTTCGGCGGCGCCGGCGCCGGCCTTGAACAAGGCCTCGGCGTAGGGACGCGCGATGGTGGCGAGTTCGGCCATGTCTACAGCTCGGTCTTGAGGCGCGACAGCAGATCGCTGTGAACCGCGGGGTTCACTTCTTTGCGCAGGATCTGCTCGGCGCCCTTGACGGCGAGTGCCGCCACCTGATCGCGCAGCACCTCGCGCGCCTTCACCGACTCCTGCGCGGCCTCGGCCTTCGCGGCGGCGATGATCTTGGCGGCCTCTTCGTTCGCACGGCCCTTGGCCTCTTCGATCGTCTGCTGCGCCAGGCGATCGGCGTCGGCCAATCTCTTTTGCGCATCGGTGCGTGCGGCAGACAACTGCTGCTCGACGCGCTGGTTGGCCGATGCGAGGTCGGCCTTGGCCTTGTCGGCGGCCGACAGGCCATCGGCGATCTTCTTCGCGCGCTCGTCGAGTGCGGCGGTGATCGGCGGCCAGACAAATTTCATCGTGAACCAGACCAGGATCGCGAAGACGATCATCTGGACGATGAGGGTAGCGTTGATGCTCACGTCAGGTTGCCTCGATAGAAGGTGATCCGAGAGCGACGTTTTGCTTCACGCCGCTCTGCCACGAACCTTGAAAACGAAGTTACTTGGCGAGCTGGCCGAGGAACGGGTTCGCGGTGGCGAACCACAGCGCGATACCGGCACCGATGATGAAGGCCGCGTCGATCAGGCCGGCGAGCAGGAACATCTTGGTCTGCAACTCGCCCATCAACTCGGGTTGGCGCGCGGCCGACTCCAAGTACTTGCTGCCCATGATGCCGATGCCGATGCACGCGCCGAGCGCGCCCAAGCCGATGATGATGCCGGCGGCGATGGCGACAAAGCTGATGATCTGTTCCATGGTGACTCCTAGAGGTCGTTGGTGGTTTGTGAAAAGAAAGAACTAGTGAGAGTCGTGCGCTTGGCCGACGTAGACGAGCGTGAGCATCATGAAGACGAAGGCTTGCAGCGTGATGATCAGGATGTGGAAGATGGCCCACGCAGTGCCGGCGATGATGTGGCCGATGGCCAGGCCAATGCCCGTGGCCGACAGCGACCACGCGCCGCCCATCAGCGCGATCAGCATGAAGATCAACTCGCCGGCGTACATGTTGCCGAAGAGTCGCATGCCGTGGCTCACGGTCTTGGCGACGAACTCGATGATCTGCATCAGGAAGTTCGCAATGCCCAGCGGAATCGCGAACAGCGGGTTCTTGCTGGTGCCGAACGGCGCGCTGACGAGCTCATGCGCCCAGCCGCCGACGCCCTTGATCTTGACGTTGTAGAAGATGCACAGCAGCAGCACCGACAGCGAAAGGCCCATCGTCACCGACAGGTCGGCCGTCGGCACGACACGCATGTAGTTCTTGTCGGTGAAGGCCTTGTGCAGGCCATGCTCCCAGAGGTAGGGAATCAGATCGACCGGCAGCAGGTCCATCGCGTTCATCAGGAAGATCCAGATGAACACGGTCAGCGCGAACGGCGCGACGAGGCGACGGCTGTTGGCGTTGTGCACGATGCCCTTGGCCTGGCTCTCGACCATCTCGACGAGGATTTCGACCGCGGCCTGAAAGCGGCCCGGCACACCCGAGGTGGCGCGCTTGGCGGCGCGCCAGAGCAGGAAGCAGCCGAACACGCCGAGCAACGCCGCCCAGAACATCGAGTCGAAGTTGATCACCGAGAAATCGACGACCGCGTTCTGCTTGGTGTTTTGCAGGTGGGTCAGGTGGTGAATGATGTATTCACCGGCGGTGGGAGCGTGTCCTTCGGCAGCCATGTCTTGTTCGTGACCCGTCGTTCTTCGTCGTCGTTCTCACACCCGGCGGCGCCATGCCAGCGCCACCCAGTACACCTTGATGCAGACCACCAGCCCCGCCAGCAAGGCCGGCCAGACCAGAGGCTGCACGATTCGCGATGCCACCATCAGCAGCGCGATCGAAACACCCATTTTCACCATCAACCAGAACATGAAGCTGACGGCGCTGCCGACAGGCGACATGCTGG
>JANNJX010000630.1:0-6381 GCA_031396005.1 Burkholderiales bacterium | reverse complement strand
CGTCGCGCAGATCGCAATCGACACCGGCACCGACAGCAGCAGCCGCAGCCAGCCCGGCATGCCGGTGGCTTCGAGCGCGCTGACCACCGTCCAGCTCGTCAGCGCACCGACCATCAGCACCTCACCATGGGCGAAGTTGATCAGGTTGATGATGCCGTACACCATCGTGTAGCCGAGCGCGACGAGGGCGTACATGCTGCCCAGCACGAGGCCGTTGATGATCTGTTGGAAGAAGATGTCCACCCGTTTGCTCCCGTATCCAGCCCGCAGGCGCGGCCGATTCTAGGCAGGCAAGGATCGTGCCTCGCGCAAGGATTACCCTTGCGCTTTCTTGTTCGCCGCACGCAGGCGGTCGAGCTTGTCGGCGATCTGTTTTTCCAGGCCGCGCTCGGTCGGGCGATAGAAGTTCGGCGGCTGGCCGATGTCGTCGGGGAAGTAGTCCTCGCCCGCAGCAAAGCCTTCGTCCTCGTCGTGCGCGTAACGGTAGCCGCGACCATAGTCGAGTTGTTTCATCAGCTTCGTCGGCGCGTTGCGCAAGCGCAGCGGCACCGGCCGCGTGCCGTCTTGCTGCACGAAGGCGCGCGCCTCTTTGTAGGCCACATAGGACGCGTTGCTCTTCGGCGCCGCGGCGAGAAAGACCACCGCTTGCGCCAGCGCCAATTCGCCTTCGGGCGAGCCCAGGCGCTCGTAGACCTCGGCGGCGTCGAGCGCCATGCGCAGGCCGCGCGGATCGGCCAGGCCGATGTCTTCGCTGGCCATGCGGATCACGCGCCGCGCCACGTAACGCGGATCGACGCCGCCGTCCAACATGCGCACCAGCCAGTACAGCGACGCATCCGGGTCGCTGCCGCGCACGGCCTTGTGCAGCGCCGAGATGGTGTCGTAGAACTGCTCGCCGCCTTTGTCGTAGCGGCGCAGTTGGTCGCCGAGAGCTTTTTCGAGCAGCCCTTCGTCGATCTGCTCTGCATCACCCATGACGACGGCGACGTTCTCGACGACGTTGAGCAAGCGCCGCGCATCGCCGTCGGCGTAGCCAATCAGACGGTCGCGCGCGGCGTCGGTGAACGGCGGCGCGTTCATCGCCGCGCGGGCGCGTTCGAGCAGCTCGGCCAACTCGCTTTCTGCGAGAGGCTGCAGCACGTGCACCGTGGCCCGCGACAGCAGCGCCGAGTTGACTTCGAACGACGGGTTCTCGGTGGTCGCGCCGATGAAGGTGAACAGGCCGCTCTCGACGTGCGGCAGAAACGCGTCCTGCTGCGCCTTGTTGAAGCGGTGCACTTCATCGACGAAGACGATGCTGGCGCGGCCGATGCGGCGCGCGGTCTGCGCACGATCGACCGCCTCGCGGATGTCCTTCACGCCGCCGAGCACGGCCGAGATCTGGATGAACTCGGCATCGAACGTGTTGGCGACCAGACGTGCCAGCGTCGTCTTGCCGACGCCCGGCGGGCCCCACAGGATCATCGAGTGCAAGCGGCCGGCGTCGAACGCGGCGCGCAGCGGTTTGCCGGTGCTAAGCAATTGGCGCTGGCCGATGACTTCGTCGAGTGTGCGCGGGCGCAGCCGCTCGGCCAGCGGCGCGTCGGCGCGCGTGGCCGCGGGTGATGGTGCTTCGTCATCGAAGAGCGACATGACGCAAGCCTAGCCGATGCGATGATCGACTGATGAACCGCTCGCTGCTGCTGCTCGCCCTGTGCCAAGGCTTCTTCCTCACCAACAACGTCGTCTTCATCGCCGTCAACGGTCTGGTCGGTCTGCAACTCGCGCCGCTGGGCTGGATGGCGACGCTGCCGGTCACGGGCTATGTGGTCGGCAGTGCGCTGTCGGCGGGGTTGGTGGCGAAAACACAATCGCAGTTCGGCCGCAAGCGCTCTTTCCAGTTCGGCCTCGTCATCGCAGCGCTGTCGGCGGCGCTGTGCGCGTATGCGGCGCTGACGAAAAACTTCTGGTTGCTCGTGGCTGCGACCGTGGTCGCCGGCTACTACAACGCCAACGCGGCGCTGTACCGTTTTGCCGGGCCGGAACTCGTCGCCCCCGAACACAAGGAGCGCGCCATCTCACTCGTGCTGGCCGGCGGCATCCTCGGCGCGTTCGCCGGGCCGAACCTGGCGAATGCGACGCGCTCGATGCTCGACGTACCGTTTGCGGCGGCCTACCTGTCGCTGGTGGGTGTGGCGCTGCTGTCGCTCGCTGTGCTGTTGCTGATCCGATTCCCCGAGCATCACGCGCCGTTGCCTGGAGCAAGTTCGGGCCGGCCGCTGACGGACATCATCCGTCAGCCGGTGTTCATCGTCGCCGTCGCTGCCGGCGCGCTCGGCTACGGCGTGATGAACCTGCTGATGGCGGCGACGCCGATCGCCATGGCGAAGTGCGGCCTGCCGTTCTCCGACGCTGCGCTGGTGCTCGAATGGCATGTGCTCGGCATGTTCGTGCCGAGCTTCTTCACCGGGCACCTGATCAAGCGCATCGGCGCGCTGCCGGTGATGGCCGTCGGCGTGCTGCTCAACTTCGTCTGCATCGCGGTTGCGCTGTCGGGCGTCGAGTTGATGCAGTTCTTGCTCGCGCTGTTCACGCTCGGCGTCGGCTGGAATTTTCTTTTCGTCGGCGGCTCGACGCTGCTGACGCAGGCTTACCGGCCCGAGGAGAAGATCAAAACGCAAGGCGCGATGGACTTCTGCGTCTTCACGACGATGGCCGTCACATCGTTCGCCTCCGGTGCGCTGATCACGACGCGCGGCTGGGACTGGCTGAACTACGGCTCTCTGCCGGTCGTGCTGCTGATCGCGATCGCGTTGCTGTGGTTGGCTGCAAAGCAGCGGCGCGTGATCGTTGCCGTCTGAACTATTGCTTGAGCACTTCCGCGCCTTTGGGCGGCGTGAAGCGGAAGGTGTCGGCCGCCGGCGTGACGTTGGTCGCGACCTCACCGAACGTCAGCAGCGAGCGCTGGCCGAAGTTGTCGACGAGCTCGATGGCCGACAGCGCCTTGCCCTTGAAGCCGACGCGCAGCGACTCAAAACTCGCCGCCTCGCCTTTCACGCGAGGCGTGGCCTGCACCCAGTCGAGACCCTGCGCGCTGGGCTGTGCCTTCAGCTCGAAGTCCTTCTCGACATTGGCACCGGCGAGCAGTGCTGCGGGCGTGGCGCCGAGCGCCTGGTCCATCGCCCGCACCGTCACTTGCTGCAAGTCGACGTCGTAGAGCCACACGCTCTGGCCGTCACCGACGATCACTTGCTCGTAAGGCTTGGCATAGGTGAACCGAAAGCGGTTCGGTCGCGCGAACTCGAAGCTGCCGCTCGAGGTCTTCCTCTTCGCGTTGTCGGTCGAGGTGACGACTTGCGTGAACGTCGCGCGGCCCGTCTTCGCATCACGAGTGAACTCGCGCAACGCATCGACGGCGTCGGCCTGTGCGGTACTCGCGGCGAACGCGAGCAGGAGCAGGAACTTGTTCATTCGTCTCGTTTGGGCACGAGCAGATCGCGGTTGCCATTGGTCGCCATGGACGATACGAGCCCCGAACGCTCCATTTGTTCCAGCAATCGCGCGGCGCGGTTGTAGCCGATGCGCAAATGGCGCTGCACGAGCGAGATCGACGCGCGCTTGTGCTGCAACACGATCGCCACGGCCTGGTCGTACATCGGGTCGGCCTCGACATCGGCGCCGCCCTCGCCCGGCGCGCCGTCGCCATCGGCTTCGAGCGTGCCGCCTTCGAGAATGCCCTCGATGTAGTTCGGCTCGCCCTGCGCCTTCAGGTACTCGACGACGCGGTGCACCTCGTCGTCGCTGACATAAGCGCCGTGCACGCGCATCGGCGTGTTGATCTGCGCCGGTGCAGACAGGTACAGCATGTCGCCCATGCCGAGCAGCGACTCGGCGCCCATCTGGTCCAGGATCGTGCGGCTGTCGATCTTCGACGAGACCTGGAAGGCGATGCGCGTCGGGATGTTGGCCTTGATCAGGCCGGTGATGACATCGACGCTCGGCCGCTGCGTTGCCAGGATCAGGTGCACGCCCGAGGCGCGCGCTTTCTGCGCCAGCCGCGCGATCAACTCCTCGATCTTCTTGCCGACGACCATCATCAGGTCGGCCAGTTCGTCGATGACGACGACGATCTGCGGCAAGCGCTCCAGCGGCTCGGGTTGCTCCGGCGTCAGCGAAAACGGGTTGCCGATGGGCTCGCCCTTGGCCGCGGCGTCTTCGATCTTCTTGTTGTAGCCCGAAAGCTGGCGCACGCCGAGCTTGCTCATCAGCTTGTAGCGCCGCTCCATTTCGCCGACACACCAGTTGAGCGCGTTGGCAGCCTGCTTCATGTCGGTGACGACAGGACACAGCAGATGCGGGATGCCCTCATATACCGAGAGTTCCAACATCTTCGGGTCGATCAGGATCAGGCGCACGTCGCGCGCCTCGGCCTTGTAGAGCAGCGACAGGATCATCGCGTTGATGCCCACACTTTTTCCCGAGCCCGTCGTACCGGCGACGAGCGCATGCGGCGTCCTCGCCAGGTCGATCACCACCGGCGCGCCGACGATGTCTTTGCCCAGGCCGATCGTCAACATCGACGCGGCGTCGTTGTAGGCCGACGAGCCGAGGATCTCGGCGAGCTTGATCATCTGCCGCTTGGCGTTCGGCAACTCGAGGGCCATCGTCGTCTTGCCGGGGATCGTCTCGACGACGCGGATGCTGACGAGAGACAGCGAGCGCGCCAGGTCCTTGGCCAGGTTGACGACCTGCGAGCCCTTGACCCCCGTCGCCGGCTCGATCTCGTAGCGCGTGATCACCGGGCCGGGCGACGCCGCGACCACGCGAACCTCGACGCCGAAATCCTTCAGCTTCTTTTCAATTAAGCGCGAGGTCATCTCGAGCGAGTCGCTGGTCACGGTGGACTCCACGCGGCCGGGCGCGGCGTCAAGCAGATCGACCTGCGGCAGCTTGGTATCGCTCAGTTCCGCGAACAGCGGTTTCTGCCGCTCCTTGGCGACGCGGTCGGATTTCGGCACCTCGAAGACCGGCTTCTCGATGACCACCGGGATGTGCTCTTCGATGACCTCGCGCTCCGTCGCCACGATGTGGTCGCGCTCGCGCTGCGCCACCTGGCCGAGCTTCACGTCTTCAGCGAGTTCGCGCTGCGCTTCGCGCTTGTGCTTGAAGGAATCGATCCGGGCACCGATGCGCTCAGCCAGGTGCAGCCAGTTGAAGTGCAGCGCCATCGCGATGCCGGCGACCAGCGTCGCAATCCAGAACACACCGGAGCCGGCAAAGCCAAGCCACTTGACCGACGTCGCACCCAGCGCGTAACCCAGCACGCCACCCGCATGCCCCGGCAGGAAACCTTCGAAGCGGTACAGGCGCGTCGCTTCCAGCGCGCAACTGCCGGCCATCAGCAGCGCCAGCCCGGCCCAGAACACGGTGCGGCTCGGCGACGGCACCGCCGCGCTGTGCAAGCTGCGCGCCAACGCCGCGAACCACGCACGAGCGGCCACCAACGGCAGCCACCACACGCTGTAACCGAAGAGGAAGTAGACAAAGTCCGACAGCCACGCGCCGGCGAGGCCGGCCTTGTTGGAGACGGGGCCGCCGCTGCCCGACGTGGAGAAGCCGGCATCGGCGCTCGACTGCGTGACCAGGGCCAGCATCGCCAACAGCCACAGCACAGCGCCGGCGAAGAGCCAGAGCTGACGACGCAACGGCACTGTGCGTGAGGTGGCATCGGCGCCAGCCAGCGCCACGCCAGTTTCGCCGCGCAGCGAACCAAGAGGAAAGGTCATGGCCGAATTGTGGACGAAGGCCTGTGAGCCTCCATGCAACAACAGGTCAATCGTTGTACAGGCGCTGCTTGATGTGCACCGCGCCGTTTTCCTGCGTCTCGATGACGCCTCGCTGCTCCAGGTCTTTCATCACCCGGCTGACCATCTCGCGCGACGCGCCGACCACCTTGGCCATGTCCTGGCGCGACACCTTGTTGCGGATGATGAGCGTGCCGGTCACGTCTTCGGCCATGTCGAGCAGCGTGCGCGCCACGCGGCCGTACACGTCGAGCAGCGCCAGCGATTCGATCTGCCGATCGGCGGCGCGCAGGCGCTGCACGAGGCCGCGCAGGATGCCGTAGGCCAGCGTCGTCGTGTCCGGCAGGCACCGCGCGAACTCGGCGCGGCCGAGCACCAGCATGTCGGTCTGCACCTCGGCGCGCACCGTGGCCGAGTGCGGCTCGTTGTCGATCAGGCTCATCTCGCCGACGTAGTCGCCGGCTTCGAGCACGGCCAGGATGACCTCGCGGCCGCGCGAGTCGGCGGTGAGCACGCGCGCCCGGCCATTCAAGAGGATGAACAACGCGTTGCTCTTGCGGCCCTGCTCCACCACCAGCTCACCGCGGCGGAAGCGCCG
>JANNJX010000628.1:0-5349 GCA_031396005.1 Burkholderiales bacterium | reverse complement strand
CGGCTACGCGACGACGTTCGCGCAGTGGTCGGCGCTGTTCGTGCCGGCGGGCACGCCGGACGACATCGTCGTCAAGCTGCGCGCCGCGGCGAAGAAGGTGGCGGCCGACCCGGCGGTAGTGCAGACCATCAGCCGCGCCGGCAGCCCGATCGAATACCTCGACGCGCCCGAATTTCAGAGCTACTGGACCGCCGACGCAGCATTGATGACCGAGGCGGTGAAGAAGATCGGCAAGGTCGAGTGACGCCTCACGCCATCGCGCGCAGCGCCTGCTCCGTGGCCGCATCGGCCGGGTAGAACAGCTCCACCGTCAACTCGGCCAGCGTCACGTCGCGCGGCGAGCCGAAGGTGGCGAGCGTGGTGAACAGCGACAGCCGCTGGCCGGCAATGTCGAGCACGCAGGGCACGAGCAAGGGGTTCGTCGGTGCCGACAGCGGCGGCGTCTTCAGCAGCGCCTGCACGTTGGGATAGCCACGCACCTCGTCGAGCAGCGCCGTTGCGACGGGGTCGATCGCCGCGTCGGCCAGGCGCTGCAGCTCGCGCAGCATGTAACGGCCCCACTCGTCGAAATTCGCAGTGCGGGACGCCATGCCGCGCGGGTGCAGACCGAGACGGAAGATGTTCAGCGGCGGCGCCAGCAAGTCGGGCGGCATGACGGTCACCATGCGCTGCGCGGCCGCGTTGGCGATGACGATGCTCCAGTGCCGGTCCAGGGCCACGCCGGGGTACGGGTCGTGCGCCTCGAGGACGCGCGTGATGGCCTGGTGCATGGCGGCCATGCCCGGCGCGTCGAGCTGCGTTTCGCTAAAGCGTGGGGCGAAGCCAGCCGCCAGGAGCAGCGCATTGCGCTCGCGCAGCGGCATGTCGAGCACATCGGCCAGCGCCACCAGCATCTCGGCGCTGGCGCGCGCGCGGCCGGTTTCGATGAAGCTCAGGTGTCGCGACGACACGCCGGCGGTGAGGCCCACTTCGAGTTGCGACAGGCGGCGCTTGGCACGCCAGGCGCGCAGCAGGTTGCCAACGGTGGTCGGTGCAACGTCGGCGGACCGGGCGAGGTGCATCGCCGGACTTTATCGAGCAAACGGATTGGCCGTGGCGAACCACAGGCCGATGCCAGTGGCGATGATGAATGCGCCGTCGGTCACGCCGACGGCCAGGAAGTACTTGGTCTGCAGCTCACGCGCCAGTTCGGGCTGGCGCGTCACGCCTTCCAAGAACTTCATCGTCGCCAGGCCGATGCCGATGCACGAGCCGAAGGCGGGGATGCCGATCAACAGAGCGACGGCGAGGGGGAGGAGGTCGATGTTTGCCATGACCGCACTGTGGCGCCCGCCGGTCTTCGCGTCCATTACCTCGCAGGTAGCGGCGGCGGTGCGATGATCGCGCCGCCATGACCTCAGCCGCCCTCGACCGCTTCATCGCCTTGGCCGCTGCACGCAGCCGCGAGCGTGCCGAGCCGGCCGATTGCGTGCTGGCGTTGGCGCCGCTGATGCTGGAGCTGATCGATCAGGCCGCCACCTTCCTCGAACCGCGGCACCGCCGCTCCGAGTACGCGCATTACACGCGCCATCTGATCCACGACGCCGGCGACGGCAGCCTGTCGCTGTACGCGATCGTCTGGCAGCCGGGGCAGTGGACGCCCGTGCACGACCACGGTAGCTGGGGCGTGGTCGGCGTGGTCGACGGCGTGCTCGAGGAGCGCTCGTTCGTGCGTCTGTCGCCGGACCGCGGCGCCGATGCCGACATCGACTTGGTGCGCGGCGGCGTGATCCTGCTCGCGCGCGGTGCGGTGACCAGCTTCGTGTCGAACCCGGACCACATCCACATGACCGGCGTGCCTGCGGACCGACCGCCGGCGCTGAGCCTGCACCTGTACGGCCGCACGATGAGCGACTTCAACACCTACGATATAGCGGCGCGCACGCGAGCTCGCGTGCAGGTGGCGCACAACGAGAGTTGAGACCTGACGTGGCCCATGAGGACGGAGCTCGGGATGACGAGAGCGTCGAGGTGATCGTGCCGCCAGTGACAGCCACCGGCATCAGGCTGCACTGAATGTACAATTTGAACACCAAAAGTTGAAACTGTACAAATGCTGCCGCGCGACGCCTGCTCTCTCGTGCTGCGCCTGGCCGCCGGCTTTCCAGTCGTGGCCATCACCGGCCCACGCCAGTCGGGCAAAACCACGCTGGCGCGCAGCGCCTTTCCCCGCCATACCTATGTGACGCTGGAAGACCCGGACACGCGCGCTCTCGCGCTGGCCGATCCAAGGCGGTTCCTGGCGCGCTTCGACCACAGCGCCGTGCTCGACGAGGTGCAGCGCGCCCCCGAGCTGCTCTCTTATCTTCAGGGCCGGGTCGATGAGCGTCAGCGCATGGGCGAGTTCGTCGTCACCGGCTCCCAACAGTTCGGCATGCTGGACAAGGTGAGCCAATCACTCGCCGGGCGCGTCGGCATGGCGCGCCTGCTGCCGCTGTCGCTGGCCGAAGTGAAGCGCGGCGGCTTGCCCGCGAGATCGCTCGAAGAAACGCTGTTCGTCGGCGGCTACCCGGCGCTGCACGCCGCGGGCCGCGCCGCGCTCGACACGCAGCTCTGGTTCTCGAGCTACGTGGCCACCTACCTCGAACGCGATGTGCGCCAGGTGCTGGCGGTCGGCGACCTGGCCTTGTTCCAGCGCTTTCTGTCGCTGTGCGCAGCGCGCTCCGGCCAGTTGCTCAACCTCAACAGCCTGGCCGCCGATTGCGGCATCGCCCAGCCCACCGCCCGGCGCTGGCTGACCGTGCTGCAGGCCAGCGACGTCGTGGCGTTGCTCCAGCCGTACCACCGCAACTTCGGCAAGCGCCTGGTGAAGACGCCCAAGCTCTACTTCCTCGACAGCGGTCTTTTGTGCTGGCTGCTGCGCATCTTCGAAGCGCCGTCCCTGCAAACGCATTCGATGCGCGGTGCGATTTTCGAAACCTGGGTCGTTTCAGAGACGATCAAACACCGCCTGCACCACGGCCTGCCACCCGACATCTACTTCTGGCGCGACAACCACGGCGCCGAAGTCGACATGGTCTTCGAGCATCAGGGCCGATTGCAGGCCGTGGAGATCAAATCTGGCACCACCTTCGCCAGCGACTGGCTCGCACCATGCCGCCGCTGGCAGGCCATGGTCGGCGCCGATGCCGCGCCGCCGATCGTCGTCTGGGGCGGCACGGACAGTTTCGAGCTCGAAGACGCGCGCGTGCTGTCGTGGGCCGACGTGGGGTAGCGGCGATGCCCGACCTGACGCCACTCCCCGATACCGCCCTCGGCCTGTACCGCCACTACAAGGGCGGCGAGTACGAGGTGATCGGCGTCGCCCGCCACAGCGAAACCCGCGAACCGCTCGTCGTGTACCGGCCGCTCTACGACAACACCGGCTGGTGGGTCAGGCCGCACGCGATGTTCTTCGAGGACGTGGTGATCGATGGGGTGCTGCGGCCGAGGTTCGAGAAGATCGCCAGCCGGTAGCGGACGTCGATCGGGCGCGATCAACCCGTCGGCAGCGGTGAGACTGCAGGAGCCGAATGTGGGCAACGGCGACAGAGCCAACGCTGAAGCGGCGTTTCGCGAAGGATCACAGCACTCACATCGCGATCATTCAAGCGAGCGTACTGGAGGAGTGCAATCGACCTATTGGATCGGCATCGCCAGGTGGTCTCCGGGGATGCTTGCACGTCGTGTCCGCGAAGGGTGAGTTGGATTTTCGTTTCCGACCCAAATTGACCCGTCAGCTCAGCGAGAAGCGGACCTTCCTCGCACTCCGGACCTCGGCTTCAGGCCGGGATGGCGAGGAAGCGCCGCAGGCGCTTCAGAAACCTCACCGGGTTGAGGAAACAGCTGGAAAACCGGGATTCGTCGGCGTCAATTTGGTTGCAGGGGCGTGCAACGTCTCCAGGAAGCGGACTCGGCCGTTACCAGTGGCCGCTTGATCCGGCGCCGGCGACGAAGAATCGGCGCTCCGGCCGGTTCAGTCCAGCTTCACTTTCGCTTCCTTGATCACCTTCCCCCACTTGGCGGTTTCCACGTCGATGAAGGTCGCGAACTCCTCGGGCGTGCTGCCCGCCGGCAGCGTGCCCATGCCCTCGAGCCTGGACTTCACGTCGTCCAGCCGCACGATCCGGGAGACCTCGTCCGAGACCCGCTTGATGATCGCCGGCGGGGTTCGCGCCGGCGCCAGCAGGCCGGCCCAGGTGCTGCCGGTGAAGCCGGCGATACCCTGCTCGATGAAGGTCGGCACGTCCGGCAGCATTGGCAACCGGCGCTCGGCGGCCACGCCGATCAGGCGCACCTGGCCCGTCTTGCCAGGATTGATCAAGCCCGAGGCTGCGTCGAACAGCAGCTGGATCTGCCCGCCCATCAGGTCCTGCAGGGCCGCGGCCGCGCCCTTGTAAGGGATGTGGACCATGTCGGTCTGCGTCAGCGACTTCAGCAGCTCGGTCGTCAGGTGCGCCGCCGCACCATTGCCGCTGGAGCCGAAGCTGACCTTGCCGGGATTGCGTTTCGCGTAGGCGACGAGTTCCTGCGCGTTCTTGAACGGCGCGTCCTTGTTGACCGCGGCCACCAGCGGCGACACACCGATCAGCGAGACCGCGGCCAGGTCGTTGCGGCTGTCGTACGGCAGCTTGGCGTAGAGCGAGGGGTTGGCGGCATGCGCGGCGATCACGATGACGAAGGTGTAGCCGTCGGGCGCGGACCGGGCGAGTTCGGCGACGCCGATGGTGCCGTTGGCGCCGGCCTTGTTGTCCGCCAGCACCGTCTGGCCCAGCCGCTCTTGCAGCTTCTGGCCAACCAGTCGAGCGGTCACGTCGGTGAAGCCGCCCGGCGGGTACGGCACGATGATGCGGATCGGCTTGGCCGGCCACTCCTGCGCGAAGGCCGCGGGGGTTGCGAGTGCGCCGGCCAGGGCGAGATGGAAGCGGCGACGGCTCAGATGGGCGTTCATGGGGATGTGCTCCTGGAGCGATGGGGGTGAAGTTCAAACGGGCCCATACAACTCGCGCAGATCGCGCTTGAGCACCTTGCCAATGGGACTGCGCGGCAGCGCCTCGATCGAGCGCAAGCCGTGCAGACGCTGAGTCTTGCCGAGCCGGGCATTCGCCCACTGCAGCAGCGCCGCGTCGTCGGTGGGCTGCTGCCCCGCGCGACGCACGACGAAGGCTACCGGCGTCTCGCCCCATCGGCGCGAGCTCACGCCGACGACCGCGACATCGGCCACCGCCGCGTGCTCGCGCAGCACGGCCTCGAGATCGCTCGGGTAGACGTTGAAGCCGCCGGAGATGATCACGTCCTTGCGCCGGTCGAGCAGCGTCAGGAAGCCGTCGG
>JANNJX010000627.1:0-5626 GCA_031396005.1 Burkholderiales bacterium | reverse complement strand
GATCGCTTCAAGGCCAAGGCCAGCAAGGCCAAGCAGGCGCAGAGCCGCGTCAAGGCGCTGGCGCGCATGGAGCGCATCGCGCCGGTGCTGGCCGCGAGCGACTTCGCCTTCGAGTTCCGCGAGCCGCAGAACCTGCCGAACCCGATGCTGGCGATGCGCGATCTTCACTGCGGCTACGCATCGACGACGATCGTCAAAGACGTCAAAGACGTCAACCGCACGGTCATGGCCGGCCAGCGCATCGGCATCCTCGGCGCCAACGGCCAGGGCAAGTCGACGCTCGTGAAAACCATCGCACGCGCGCTGCACCCCATCGCCGGCACGATGACCGAAGGCAAGGGCTTGGCGATCGGCTACTTCGCGCAGCAGGAGATGGACCTGCTGAGCGAAGACGACACGCCGCTGCAGCGCATGACGCGGCTGGCGCGTGAACTCAACGTGCCCGGACAGGACGGGCGCGAACAAGGCTTGCGCAATTTTCTCGGCCAGTTCAACTTCGGCGGCGACATGGTCAAGCAGACGGTGGGCACGCTGTCGGGCGGCGAGCGCGCGCGCCTGGTGCTGGCCGGCATCGTCTGGCAACGGCCGAACTTACTGCTGCTCGACGAGCCGACCAACCACCTCGACCTGACGACGCGCGAAGCGCTGTCGATGGCGCTCAACGAATTCGAAGGCACCGTCATGCTCGTCAGCCACGATCGCGCGATGCTGCGCGAGGTCTGCGACGAGTTCTGGCTGGTCACACGCGGCGGCGTGCTGCCGTTCGACGGCGACCTCGACGACTACCAGAAGTGGCTGCTCGACGTGTCGCGTGCCGCGCAGCGCGGGCTGCCGGCGCCGCCGGTGCCGGGGTCGGCGAGCATCGCCGCTGTCGTGCCGCCGGTGGCCACCAAGACAGCAGCAGCGCCGTTCAAATCACGCGACGACCGCAAGGCCCAGGGCCAGGCGCGCTCCAAGCTCGCCGACCAGACACGGCCGTTGCGCAACGAAGTCGCCACGATCGACCAGCGCATGGCCAAGCTCGCGGCCGAGCGCGCGTTGCACGAGGCTGCGCTCGCCAACGGCAAGCTCACGCCCGCCGGGATGGCGGATGCAGGGCGACAGCTGGCGCACATTGCTGCCGAAGTGGCGGTGCTCGAAGAGCGCTGGCTGACGTTGCATCAGCAGCTCGAAAGCATGGCTGCGACGCGCTGAACTCGGCAGTGATTCAGGGCGATTCATCCGCCCTGTCGAACAGCGCTTCCACCGTCACCGGCAGGCGGCGCGACGACAGCAGCACCAGCTTCCGCCCCGCGCGCGTCATCGCCATGTAGAGCTTGCGCAGGCGTTCACTGCGGCGCTCGGTATCCCCATCGTCGGCGGCGAACAAGCTTTCGATGCCGACGAGGAAGACGACGCTGCCTTCGAGGCCTGTGGCGGTGTCGAGATAGGCCACGCGCAAGCAGTCCGCGCCATCCGCGCCCGGAGGCGCCTTCTTCTGCGCGCCCTCATTCAACTGCCATACCCTGCGCGCGCCCAAACGCCGCGCGAGCTGCGCGTAGAGCGCGCGCCGGTTGATGTTGTCGCCGAAGACGAAGAGGAACGCGTCGAGCGGCAGCCCCTCGCCGGCCAGCACGTCGATCTCGTTGACCAGCCGGTCCATCGAATCCTGCGGCGACGCCGCGTACAGCAGCAGCGGGCGCACGCCGGCCTCCATGCCGGTGTAGTCGGGCTGCACCTCGTCGTCGGCGTCGTCGGGGCCCAGCGAGTCGACCATCGCGCTGGCTGACTCGAGCAGCGTGCGCGTCGTGCGGTACGAGCGCGACAGCTTCTTGGTGCGGCCGGCGACGTCGAGGCCGGCGCTCTTCCAGCTCAGGCGATGGCGCATGAAGCCCTGCTTCGGATCGGCGCAGAGGAACAACTGGCCGCGCGGTGCAAGCGACAGTTTGACGACGGCGAACCACGACGGCGCGAAGAACTGCGCCTCATCGACCAAGATGTGCTCGCGGCGCTGCAGCGCGTCGTGGCGCCGGCTCGCGCCGACGATCGCCGCCGGCAGTGCGCTTCACGCCATCGTGCCGCGCTGGCCCAGCGACGCTGCCAGCGCGTTGCGCAACGCCCAGACCTGGCTGCGCTCGCCGGCGCGCAACGCAAAGCCGCGTCCGCTGCGCTTGGCCGCGAGGTAATCCTCTTCGCTGCCGATCAGCGACTCGTCGATGAAGGCCAGCTCGCCGACGAGCAGGCCGTCGTCGAGCTTGATCTCGGGCCAGCGCGGCCGGTGGTGGCGTACCAGCGCCGGCAGATCTTTCGACAGCTCGGGCCAGTGTCCGAACATGCGATGCCACTGCCGCGTGGCCCAGGCAAAGAAGGTCATCACCTCGAGGTTGGACGGCAGCGCGCCGCGCGTGCGGCGCAAGCGGTCCAGCAGGTCGGCGACGACCGGCGTGTTGTGAATCAGCAGCAGCACACGCTGCGTCGGAAACAACTCGGTCAGCAGCAGCGCGCGATGGACCGCGATCAGCGTCTTGCCGCTGCCGGCCACGCCGGTGACCAGACGCAGCGAGAAATCGGCGCTGGCCTGCGCTTGTTCGTCAGGCAGGTCGAGGTCGAGCTTGACGGCCCACTCCTGTTCGCCGTCGAGAAAGAAGCGCTGCAGACGCGCACTGTTGTCACGCACCCAGAAGCGCTGCGTCGTCTGCTCGAGCGCGATTTCGGATTCCGGGAAGAAGCGGCCGAGCAGCGCCTGCGCGCAGCGCTCGGACATCGGTTCGAGCAGGCCGCTGACCAGCTTGCTGCCGAGCTGCATGAACTGCTCGCGCGAGACGAGTCGCGTGCCGTGGCGCACCAAGGGCTCGCGCGCGAGCACGCGCGTCTCATCGCTCGTGCACGACCACATCACCACCAACACCGCCATGCCCTGCGGCGAACCCTCATGCTCGCGGCCCGGCGTCGACAGCGCGATCAGGCGCTGCCCGAACTCGGTCCGCCGCGGGCTGTCGAACAACTGTGCCGGGTCGAGTTCGGCGAACGACAGCGGGCAGGCGGCCAGCGCCAGCCAGCCCTTGGCTGGATGCTGCACGAACAGATCGGCCGCGCTGTCCTGCGGGCGCAAAGGCCGCCGCACCACGTGCGCGTCGTCGATCAGGGCGAGCACGCGCTTGATCTGCAGCTCGCTGCCCGAGACGCGTTGCCACTCGGGAATGAAGAGCGCCACCGCTACAGCGGCACGCGCGTGAGGTGACGAACGAGGTCGGCGTACTGCTCTATCCAGCGCTGCACTTCGGCGTGCTCGTGCTGCGGCAGGCGATCCGGCTCCGGCCCGATCAGAATCAACTTGCTGCGGGCGCGTGTGATCGCCACGTTGAAGCGCTGCGGCTGAAAGACGAAGCCCGCCACCGCGGCGAAGAACACGGCGTCGCCGCTAGCCAGCGAGACAATCACCAGCTCACGCTCCTGGCCCTGCATGCGCTCGACGGTATCGGCCGCCACATCGCGCGCGGCCTGCGGTCCCAACGCCGAATGCAAGGCGTTGCGCAACGCCCGGCCCTGCGCGCGGTACGGCGTGACGATGCCGATCTGGCTCGGCGCCAAGCCACCGGCCACCACGGCCGCGCAGATGTCTGCAACCAGTTCGGCGTCGCGAAAGTTCGCAGACCGTGCTGCGCGGTCCAGCGTCGGCACGAACACGCCGGGCGCGTTGGCGTCCAGCAGCGCAGCGAACCGCGCCGGCACGTCACGCAGCGTGAAACGGCGCTCGCGGTTGGGCGCGGCCGAACGCAGCCGTCCGCTGTAGTGCATGCGACTCGGCCAATCAGCGAGCCAGCGATTCATGCGATAGGTCTCGTCGAGCATCACGCAGTGATCGGCGTGGCGCGAGGTCAGCGCCGCGAACGCCGACATCGTGCCCTCGTCGAGGACGGAGCGCGACTGCATCACCGGCGGCAGTTGCTGGTGGTCACCGACGAAGACGAAGCGCCGGCCTTTGCGCATCGCCATCAGCGCCAGCGGCAGCGTGATCTGGCTTGCCTCGTCGAAGACGATGCTGTCGAACTCGCAACCCTCGAGGCGCTGCGTCATGGTGGCGAACGGCGTCGCGCCTACCACCCAGCCGCCGCCCGGCCGGCACTGCCACTGCGCGAAGTCGTCGTAGCGCGGCACGCCCGCATCGAGCCCCTTGCGCGGCGTCCGCGCACCGATCTTGACCACCGGCACGGCCTCGGCGGCGACCTTGTTCAATGCGTTGTTGATCGCCATGTGGGTGTGCGAAGTGACCAGCACGCGCTCCCCGCGCTCGACCATCAGCCGCACCGCGAGCGCGAGCACGGCGGTCTTGCCGGTGCCGGGCGGACCCTGGATGCACGCCAGCTGCTCGGCGCCCAGCGCCAGACCCACCGCGTGCGCCTGCGCGGCATTGAAGCCGCGCGCGAGCGCCGCGCGCTCGCCTGCGCCGACGTCGGCATCGACGAAGGTGATGTCCAACCCGCCGGCCAGCAGCGGCAGCACCACCTCGCGGCCGATCGGCGTGCGCTCGATCTCTTCGAGTGCTTGCTCGAACCAGGCCGTGAGATCGATCGCGTCGGCATCGGCGTAGCACATCCGCCCGCCGAAGGCGCGCACCGCCGCGTCGACGTCCTTGCCGCGCAGCAGCCAGCCGTCGTCGTCTTCGGCTTCGAGCACGAGGCCGCGGGCGAGCATGTCGTCGATCGGGTGCCCGGTGTGCAGCAGCAGCAGGTCGCCTTCGCGAAAGCGCGAATGACCCTCGTCGAGATGCGCCCGCAGCAGGCCCGGCTCATCGGTGCGCTCGATCCACGTCAGCTTCTGCGTCCAGCCGCCGTGCAGCTTCTGCGCCAGCGGCCGGCGCCAGACGCCCTGCAGCTTGTGCAACGCCGCGTCGCGCTCGTCGCGCACGAAGGCCGCGAGTTCTTGCAGCAGTCGAGTGTGCCCCTCCGGCAGCGTCACGACGTACTCGTCGGCGCCAACCAGCCTTGCGCCTGCGGATACAGGCGTTGCAGCACCGAAGCGCCGGCAGCGTCGAGCAGCGGGCGGATGTGCTCGCCGATCGACGCAGCATCGCCCTCATCGCCGCGGCGCCACAGCGCTTGCAGCGCGGGGCGATACTCATCCACTGCCGCCTCCACCGCCGCCGTCCACGCCGCCGGCGGCGCCTGCGCCACCCATGCACCGCGCCCGCGCCCGTGGTGCGCCACCGCGAGGTAGCCGAGCAGCGCACTCGCGAACAGCGCGTCGAGCACTTTCGGGTCCCAGCGCAGTTCGGGCTGCGATACGCCGCGCACCAGGTTGACGCCGCGTGCCGCGCCGGCCGCGGTGAGGGCGCCGATGACGCCGCCGGCGAGCAGGCCGCCACCGAGCGTCAGGCCGCCGCTGGCGATGTCGGCCTTCAGGCCCGCGAGCGCGCCGGTGACGACGCCGCCCCAGATCGCGGCTTTGCCTTCGTCGATGGGGTTGCGCGTGGCGTAGTGGCGCGCGAGTTTGGTCAGCACCTCGTTGCCGGCGCGGCCATCGAGGCCGTGCAGTTGGATCAGCGCATCGGTGCTGCGCCTGACGTCGTCGTCCAGGCGCTCGACGAGCTGCGCCATCGCCCGCTGTTGCGGCGCGTCGGCGGCGTCGTCGGACAGGCGAAGGGCTT
>JANNJX010000614.1:0-2203 GCA_031396005.1 Burkholderiales bacterium | reverse complement strand
GTCCAGCCGCGGCGACTTCACTGCCAGCGAAGACGACAACGTCATCGTGCAGGGCGTCAGCCGCAGCAAGAACGCGCTGGGCTTCTTCGGCTTCGCCTACTACGAAGAGAACAAGGACAAGCTCAAGGGCCTGCCCGTCAGCTGGAAAGGTGGCCAGGCGGTCGAGGCGAGCGCCGCCAACGTGCTCAACGGCAGCTACCAGCCGCTGTCGCGCCCGATCTTCATCTACGTCAACGCCAAGTCTTTGGCCAAACCCGAGATCAGGGCGTTTGCCGAGTACTACATGAAGAACGCGCCCAAGCTGGTGTCCGAGGTGAAGTACGTGCCGCTGCCGGCCAAGGCCTATGAATACAACATGGCGTCGCTGCAGAAGGGGCGCGTCGGCACCAAGATGAACGGCGAGAACAAGGTCGGCCTGACCGTCGAGCAGTTGATGACGCTCGAGGCAAAAGAGTAAGACTGCGCCCGGCCGGCGCCGCAGCGGCGGCCCGGCCCCAGACGGCCGATCGCAGCCGCCTAACGATCGAACACCAGGGAGGAGTTTTGGCTGCCATTTCGTACCCCGCCGGCGTCGGCGCTACAGTCGATCCGATGCGGCTCAAGCACAAGGCCACGCGCCACCTCAAAGAGTGGTTCATCGAACGCCTGCTGATGGCCTGCGGCTTGGTGGCGGTGTTCACCACGGTGGCCATCACCTTCATTCTGGTTTACGAGTCGATCGGATTTTTCAGTTTCGTCTCGGTATGGGATTTCATCACCGGCACAGTCTGGACGCCGCTGTTCGAGAATCCGCAGTACGGCATCCTGCCGCTGGTCTCCGGCACGCTGACGATCACCGCAATCGCCTTGCTGGTGGCGGTGCCGATGGGCACCGTCATCGCCATCTACCTTTCGGAGTTCGCGCCGCACACGGCGCGTGAGGTCATCAAGCCGGCGCTGGAACTCATCCAGGCGGTGCCGACCATCGTCTTCGGCTACTTCGCGCTGCTGTTCGTCACGCCGCTGTTGCAGACGGTGTTTCCCGATCTGCCGGGCTTCAACATGCTGGTGCCGGGTATCGTGATCGGCGTGGCCACGGTGCCCACCATCGCTTCGTTGTCCGAGGACGCCATGCGCGCGGTGCCGATGGAGATGCGCGAAGGCGCCTATGCCATGGGCAGCAACAAGATGCAGGTTTCGCTCAGGGTGGTGATGCCTGCTGCGGTGTCGGGCGTGGTCGCCGCGTACGTGCTGGCGGCAGCGCGCGCCATCGGCGAGACCATGATCGTGGCCATCGCGGCGGGGCAGAACGCCAACTTCACGTTCAATCCGATGGAGGCGGCGGCCACGCTCACCGCTTACATCGCGCAGGTCAGCATGGGCGACCTCGAGCATGGCTCGGTCGGTTATCGCAGCATCTTCGCTGCCGGCTTGGTGCTGCTGCTCATGACGCTGGTGCTCAACCTCGCCGGGCATTTCCTGCGCCGTCGCTACCGCAAGGCGTACTGACCATGAACACTGCTGCTTCCCAGGCTCCGGTAGTCCGCGACCAGGACCTGGTCGCAATGCGTGCGCGCATCCGTTCCGGCGTGCGCAACCAGCAGATTTTCGCCGCCGTCGGCATTCTGTGCACCGCGTTCGCCATCCTGGTGTTGATTGCCGCTTTGTTCGATCTGATCATCGATGGCGCGCCCAGGCTGTCGTGGGATTTCCTGACCAGCTTCCCATCGCGGCGTGCGGGGCAGGCCGGCATCCTCTCGGCGTGGATCGGCAGTGCGCTCGTGATGCTGGTGACCATCCTCGCGGCGGTGCCGATCGGGATCGGTGCGGCCGTGTACCTCGAAGAGTATGCGAAGAAGAACTGGTTCACCGACCTGATCGAGATCAACGTCACCAATCTGGCCGGTGTGCCGTCGATCGTCTACGGCCTGCTGGCGCTGGGTCTGTTCGTCTACCAGTTCGGTTTCGGCGAGAGCATCCTGACGGCAGGCCTGACGCTGGCGCTGCTCATCCTGCCCATCGTCATCGTCTCATCGCGCGAGGCCTTGCGTGCGGTGCCGGTCCACATCCGCGAAGCGGCCTATGGGGTCGGCGCCACGCGCTGGCAGATGATCAGCAACCATCTTCTGCCGTACTCGCGCGGCGGCATCATGACCGGTGTCATCCTCGGCATGGCCGAGGCCATCGGCCAGACGGCCCCGA
This sequence comes from Burkholderiales bacterium, assembly GCA_031396005.1. Lineage (GTDB taxonomy): Bacteria > Pseudomonadota > Gammaproteobacteria > Burkholderiales > Burkholderiaceae_C > CADEEN01. The sequence goes on along the minus strand of JANNJX010000614.1, from coordinate 22 downwards.
TCATCACGATCGGCGCGCTGAC
>JANNJX010000591.1:0-1642 GCA_031396005.1 Burkholderiales bacterium | reverse complement strand
GCGCGAAAACGCTCGCGCTCGAACGTGCCCGGGTTGGCTTCGAGCGTGATCTCGCAGCCGGGCTCGAGCGGCAGGCGGGCGCGGATGCCGGCAATCAGGCGCTCGATCGATTCCGGCGAGAACAGGCTCGGCGTGCCGCCGCCGATGAAGACACTGACGACGCGGCGGCCCCAGACCTGGGGTAGTGCGGATTCGAGATCGGACATCAGCGCGTCGAGGTAGCGCGCTTCGTCGAAGTTGCTTGATTGTTCGTGGGAGTTGAAGTCGCAGTACGGACACTTCTTCAAGCACCACGGCAGGTGCACGTACAGCGACAGCGGCGGCAGTGCGCCGAGCGCCACTGCGCCGGGCCGGTGGATGCGGATCGGCGCCGCACTCACCACGATTGCCTGATGAGCTCGCGCATCTGCGCCGCCGCCAGCGCGCGGTGACTGTGCGCGTTCTTCACCGCTGACGACAACTCGGCGACGCTGGCGTTCAAGGCATCGATCCACACCACAGGGTCGTAGCCGAAACCCGCTTCGCCGCGCGGCGCGTCGAGCAACCGCGCGGGCCAGCGGCCGAACGCGATCAGCGGCTGCGGATCGTCGGCGTGTCGAAGGGCGACGAGCGTGCTGACGAAGCAGCAGCGGCGGTCGCTCACGCCCCGCATGCGAGCCAGCAACAGCGCATTGTTGGCGTGGTCCTGCGCGCGGCGTTTCGCTTCGCGATCGCCGTGCAGCGACGGCTGCGATGCGAACACGGCAGACTGCACGCCGGGCGTGCCGGCGAGCGCATCGACACACAGCCCCGAGTCGTCGGCGATGGCCGGCAGGCCAGTGGCGCTCGCTGCATGCCGCGCTTTGGCCAGCGCGTTCTCGACGAACGTGGGATGCGGCTCGTCGGCTTCGCCGACACCGAGTTCGCCTTGTGCCACCAGCTCGATCGACAGGCCATCGAAGAGGCGCTGCAACTCGGTGAGCTTCTTGGCGTTGTTCGACGCCAGGACGAGCTTCACGGTCGCGGCTGCTTCAGCGCTGCCTTCTGCGCCGCGACCAGATCGGCAATGCCGCCGGCAGCCAGGCCGAGCAGCGCGTCCATCTGCGCCCGCGTGAACGCCGCCCCCTCGGCCGTGCCCTGCACTTCGACGAAGTGGCCGGCGCCGGTCATCACCACGTTCATGTCGGTGTCGCAGGCCGAATCTTCGGTGTATTCAAGGTCGAGCAGCGGCGTGTCGTCGACCAGGCCCACCGAGATGGCGGCGACATGGTCGCGGATCGGGCTGGCCTTGAGTTTGCCCTGCTCCATCAGCCACGTCACCGCATCGTGCGCAGCGACGAAGGCGCCGGTGATGGCCGCGGTGCGTGTGCCGCCGTCGGCCTGGATGACGTCGCAGTCGAGCGTGATCGTGCGCTCGCCGAGCGCAGACAGATCGAAGACAGCGCGCAGCGAGCGGCCGATCAAACGCTGAATTTCCTGCGTGCGGCCGCTCTGCTTGCCGCGCGCGGCCTCGCGGTCACCTCGGGTGTGCGTGGCCCGAGGCAGCATGCCGTACTCGGCCGTGACCCAGCCTTCGCCGCTGCCGCGCTTGTGCGGTGGCACCTTGTCTTCGACCGACGCAGTGCACAGCACGTGGGTCGCGCCGAAGGCGATCAGCACCGAA
>JANNJX010000559.1:0-5702 GCA_031396005.1 Burkholderiales bacterium | reverse complement strand
TTCCAGCGCAACGTCATGGCCTCGGGCGTGATCCCGCAGATCAGCATGATCATGGGGCCGTGCGCCGGCGGCGCGGTGTATTCGCCGGCCATGACCGACTTCATCTTCATGGTCAAGGACAGCTCGTACATGTTCGTCACCGGCCCCGAGGTCGTGAAGACGGTGACGCATGAAGCGGTCACGGCCGAAGAACTTGGTGGCGCGATCACGCACACCAGCAGGAGCGGTGTTGCCGACCGCGCGTTCGACAACGACGTGGAAGCGCTGCTGATGCTGCGCCGTTTCTTCAACTACCTGCCGCTGAACAACAGAGCCGGCGCGCCGTCGCGGCCGAGCGGCGACCCGGCCGAGCGCAGCGACTCTTCGCTCGACACGCTGGTGCCCGACAGCCCGAACAAGGCGTACGACATCAAGGAGCTGATCCTCAAAGTCGTCGATGACGGCGACTTCTTCGAGCTGCAGCCCGACTACGCGAAGAACATCGTCATCGGCATGGCGCGCATGGAGGGGCGCACGGTCGGCATCGTCGCCAACAACCCGCTCGTGCTCGCCGGTTGCCTGGACATCAAGTCGAGCATCAAGGCAGCGCGCTTCGTTCGCTTCTGCGATGCGTTCGGGGTTCCGGTGGTCACCTTCGTCGATGTGCCGGGCTTCATGCCGGGCACGAGCCAGGAGTGGAGCGGCATCATCAAGCATGGCGCCAAGCTGCTCTACGCGTATGCGGAGTGCACCGTGCCGAAGGTGACCGTCATCACGCGCAAGGCCTACGGCGGCGCCTACGACGTGATGAGCAGCAAGCATTTGCGCGGCGACGTCAACTTCGCCTGGCCCAACGCCGAGATCGCGGTGATGGGTGCGAAGGGCGCCGTCGAGATCATCTTCCGCGAAGACAAGGGTGACCCGGCCAAGCTTGCGGCGAAGGAGGCCGAGTACAGGGCGCGCTTCGCCAATCCGTTCGTCGCCGGCGCGCGCGGCTACATCGACGACGTGATCCAGCCGCACGAGACGAGAAAGCGCATCTGTCGCTCGCTGGCGATGTTGAAGGACAAGACGCTGGAGAACCCGTGGCGCAAGCACGGCAACATTCCACTGTGACCCTTCGACAAGCTGAGGGCTAACGGAGCCATATGTTCACCAAGATCCTGATCGCCAACCGCGGCGAGATTGCCTGCCGGATCGTCAAGACCGCGAAGAAGCTCGGCATCAAGACCGTCGCCGTCTACTCCGAAGCCGACCGCGACTCGCTGCATGTCGAGCTCGCCGACGAGTCCGTATTGATCGGCCCGGCGCCGAGCCGCGAGAGTTATCTCGTCGCCGACAAGATCATCGCCGCGGCAAAGCAGACAGGAGCGCAAGCGATACATCCTGGCTACGGGTTTCTAAGTGAGAACGAAGCCTTCGCCAAACGCGTCGAAGACGAAGGCCTGGTCTTCATCGGCCCCAAGCACTACAGCATCGCCGCGATGGGCGACAAGATCGCGTCGAAGAAGCTGGCAAAGGATGCCAAGGTCAACACCATTCCCGGCTGGAACGAAGCGATCGAGTCGCCCGAGCAGGGGGTGAAGATCGCGCAAGACATCGGCTACCCGGTGATGATCAAGGCCAGCGCCGGCGGCGGCGGCAAGGGGCTGCGCGTCGCTTTCAACGACAGTGACGCCTTCGACGGTTTTACGTCGTGCCGCAACGAAGCCCGCAACAGCTTCGGCGACGACCGTGTCTTCATCGAGAAGTTCGTCGAGCAGCCGCGGCACATCGAAATCCAGGTGCTCGGCGACGCGCAGGGCAACATCGTCTTCCTGCACGAGCGCGAGTGTTCGATCCAGCGCCGGCACCAGAAGGTGATCGAAGAAGCGCCGTCGCCCTTCATCAGCGACGAGACGCGGCAGAAGATGGGCGCGCAGGCGGTAGCCCTGGCCAAGGCGGTGAGGTACCAAAGTGCGGGCACCGTCGAGTTCGTCGTCGGCGCCGACCAGAGTTTCTATTTTCTGGAAATGAACACGCGACTGCAGGTCGAGCACCCGGTCACCGAGTGCATCACGGGCCTGGACCTGGTGGAGCTGATGATCCGCGTCGCGGCCGGCGAGGCGCTGCCGTTCACGCAGGCGCAGATTCCGCGCCGGGGGTGGGCAATCGAGTGCCGCATCAATGCGGAGGATCCGTCCCGCAACTTCCTGCCTTCGACGGGGCGGCTGGTGACGTTCCGTCCGCCGCCGACAACGATGGAGGCTGCTCGGCCGATACCCGACGGCGGTGGTGTGCGAGTCGACACCGGCGTCTACGAAGGCGGCGAGATTCCGCTGCACTACGACTCGATGATCGCCAAGCTGATCGTGCACGGCCATGACCGCGCCGATGCGATCGCGAAGATGCGCGAGGCGCTCAACGCGTTCGTGATCTGCGGCATTTCGAGCAATCTGCCGTTCCAGTCCGCACTGCTGGCGCATCCTAGGTTCGCCTCGGGCCAGTTCAACACCGGTTTCATCGCCGAGCATTACGGCAAGGGGTTCTCTGCCGCCGATGCGGTGCATGACGACCCGATGTTTCTCGTCGCGCTCGCCGCGTTCGCGCGCCGCAAGGCGCGCGAGCGCGCGATGGGCATCAGCGGGCAGATCGACAGCCATCGTGCGAAGAACCTGCCGGCTCTCGTCGTCGTGCTGTTGAAGCCCGACGGTGCGCATGAGCACAACCCGGTGCACATCGCAGAGTTCGAGCCGACGTTGGGCAGAGCCGATGTCGTCATTCATGGCCGCCACTTCGCCATCCAGAGCAAGACGCGACTCGGCGACACGTTGATGACCGGCACCTGCAACGGCAAACCTTTCAGCGCGCAGGTCGAGCGCGGCGGCGAGCGCCGGCCGCTGGCGATTCGCGTCGCCCACAACGGCGCGGCGATCGAGGCGCTGGTGCTGCTGCCGCGCGCGGCGGAGTTGTTCAAGCTGATGCCGCACAAGGCGCCGCCGGATCTGTCCAAGTTCCTGCTCTCTCCGATGCCGGGTCTGCTCGCCGACATCACCGTTCAGCCCGGCCAGAAGGTGCTGGCCGGAGAGAAGCTCGCCGTCATCGAGGCGATGAAGATGGAGAACATCTTGACGGCGACGCAGGACGGCGTGGTCAAGGAGGTGCTGGCGAAAAAGGGCGAGAGTCTGGCGGTGGACCAGCCGATCGTCTCGTTCGCGTGAGCACGATGCGGCGCCGCTCGTTGGTGGTCGTGGGGGGCGCTGCTGCGCTGGGCGCCTGCGCGGTGGCCCCCAACCAGCCCGGCGGTGAGAGCCTGCGCATCGGTGTCGCCTCCTGCGCCGATCAGGCCAAGCCGCAACCGATCTGGGATGCGGCCTTGCAGCAGCGCTGCGGCTACTTCGTCTTTGCCGGCGACAACGTTTATGCGAGCGAGCCCTTTGCGATTGACACGCTGCGCCAGGCTTATGCCGCTCTTGCCGCAAAGACCAACTTCCAGACGCTGCGCAACACCACGCCGCACCTCGCGGTCTGGGACGACCACGATTACGGCGTCAACGACGGCGGCGCCGAGTTCGCGCACAAGCAGGCCAGCAAGGATGAGTTCCTGCGCTTCTGGCGTGCCAGCGCGGACGACCCGCGGCGCTCGCGCGAGGGCCTGTACCACGCGCAGACGATCGAGCGCAGCGGACGGCGCGTGCAAGTCATCGGCCTGGACACGCGCTGGTTCCGCTCGCCGTTGAAACCGACGGATCTGCGCGGCGCGTCGGGCAGGCAGCGCTACCGGCCCGACGCCGACCCGGCCAAGACGATGCTCGGGCAGGCGCAGTGGCGCTGGCTCGAAACACAGCTGCGCGAGCGCGCCGACGTACGCGTGATCGTCAGCAGCGTGCAGTGTGTCGTCGAGGGTCACGGCTGGGAGCGCTGGGGCAACCTGCCTGCCGAACGTGAGCGGCTGTACCGCCTGATCCGCGACACGCAGGCGCGCGGCGTGGTCATCATCTCGGGTGACCGCCACATCGGCGCTCTCTACCGAGAGACGAATGCCACGCTGCCGTATGCGCTGCACGAAATGACGAGCAGCGGCGTCACGCACCCGTGGACAGCCGCCGCGGAAGACGGGCCGAACCGCATCGGCCCGCTCGTCACCGTGCCGCACTACGGCCTGATCGACATCGACTTCGCCGCGCGGCAAATCACGCTGTCGCTGCGCGGCATCGACAACCGCAGCGTGCACGCCCACGCCATCACCTTCGAAGAATTGCACCTGACATGAACACCGATGACCGACCGTTTCGCATCCTCGGCCTGCAGCAAGTCGCCATCGGCGGCCTCAGCAAGCAGCGCCTGAAATCGCTCTGGGTCGACGTGCTCGGCCTCGACGTCAAGGGCAGCTTCGTCAGCGAACGCGAGAACGTGGACGAAGACATCTGCGCGCTCGGCCGCGGTGTGCATGCGGTCGAGATCGACTTGATGCAGCCGCTCGACGCCGAGAAGAAGCCGGCAGTGCAGGCGACGCCGCTGAATCACATCGGCCTGTGGGTCGATGACCTGCCCAAAGCCGTCACGTGGATGACCGCGCGCAACGTGCGCTTCGCGCCGGGCGGCATCCGCAAGGGCGCTGCCGGCCACGACATCTGCTTCATTCATCCAAAAGCCAACGACGAGTTTCCGCTCGGCGGCGAAGGCGTGCTGATCGAGTTGGTGCAGGCGCCGCCGGAAGTGATCGCCGCTGCCGGGCCCGGCGGGGCGGGTTGACGGCCTGCGTGACGATCGGCCCAGCATCGGCGGCAGCGACAAGCTGAGCACCGCCTGAGCCAGAAGCCTCAACTCGCGATGGCGTCGCGAATGCGGTTCGTGATGTCGTCGATGTGGCTCTGCTCGGCGATGAAGGCCGGCGCCACGATCAGTGTGTCGCCGGTGCTCTTCAGGTGCAGCCCGCTGTCGTAGAGCTTCTTCTGCAACTCGTGCCCGCGCGCGCCCGGGTTACCGACGGCAGCGACCTCGACGCCGGCCATCATGCCGATCGAGCGGATGTCAACGACGCCTGGCGCATCGGCCAGCGAGTGCATCGCACCCTCGAAGTACGGGCTCATTGCCGCCGCGCGCTCGATCAGCTTCTCGTCACGAAAGATGTCCATCATCGCCAGCCCGGCTGCGCACGACGCCGGGTGCGCCGAGTAGGTGTAGCCGTGGAAGAACTCGATGCCGGTCTTCGGGCCGGCGTCGGTGATGGCGTCGTAGATCTCCTGCTTGGCGGCCACGGCGCCCATCGGCTGCGCGCCGTTGGTGATGGCCTTGGCCATCGTCATCAGGTCCGGTGTGACGCCGAAGGCCTGCGCGCCGAAGGCAGCGCCCATGCGGCCCCAGCCGGTGATGACCTCGTCGAAGACGAGCAGGATGCCGTTGTCGTCGCAGGTCTTGCGCAGCCGGTCCAAGTAGCCCTTGGGCGGCGGCAGGCAACCGAACGAGCCGGCGGTGGGTTCGACAAAGCAGGCCGCGATGTTTTCGCCGCCGTAGAGGTTGCACAGGCGCTGCAAGTCATCGGCCAGATCGGCGCCCTGCTCGGGCTGGCCGCGCACGAACTTGTTTTGCGGCAGCGCGGTGTGGCGCATGTGATAGACGCCGGCGAGGCCCGGCCCGAACGCGCGCCGGTTGTTGACCATGCCGGCCAAAGCGATGCCACCCATGTTGACGCCGTGGTAGGCGCGCTCGCGCGAAACGAACAACTGGCGCTGCGACTGGCC
>JANNJX010000487.1:0-5378 GCA_031396005.1 Burkholderiales bacterium | reverse complement strand
CTCGGTGTAGCCATGCTCCTGGGTCTGCACGTCGAGCATGAACTGCGCGAGGGCGCGGTGCAGCCGCGCTGCGGGGCCGCGCAGGAAGGTGAAGCGCGAGCCGGAGAGCCGCGCGCCGGTGTCGAAGTCGATGCCGAGCGCAGGGCCGATGTCGGCGTGGTCACGTGCGGGAAAGTCGAAGCTGCGCGGTGTGCCCCACTTACGCACTTCGGCGTTGGCGTTCTCGTCGGCGCCGACCGGCACGCTGTCGTGCGGTAGGTTCGGCACGCCCATCAGCATCGCTGCGATCTCGGCTTGAACCGCTTCGCTACGTGTTGCCGAAGCGGTGAGTTCGTCACCGAGGCCGCCGACCTCGGTCATCACTGCAGCCACATCGCCGCCCTTGGCTTTCAACTGACCGATCTGTTTGCTCAAGGCATTGCGCTTGGCTTGCAGCTCCTCGGTGCGCGTTTGGATTTGCTTGCGTTCGCCTTCGAGCGCGGCATAGCGATCTCGATCGAGAAAGGCTTGCGGTGTTTTTCGTGTTTCGAGTTTGGCGATCACGCCGTCGAGGTCGCGGCGCAGCAGGTTGATGTCGAGCATGGGAGGTTTTGTGAAAGACGTTGACCGGGTCGCGGCGAGTTGATGCATCAACTCGAAGATCGCGACGCCGCCACTTCAGCCATCGACTTGTCGCCCAAGCCCTTGGGCAGCGGGAAGTGCACCGTCTCCGCGACGCCATCCAGCTTGCGCACCGCCAGCGCGCCGTACTCGCGCAGCCGCGTGATGACCTGCTGCACGAGCACGTCGGGCGCGGAGGCGCCGGCAGTCAACCCGACGCGCACGGCGCCTTCGAACCACTCGCTGCACAACGCATCGGCGTCATCGACCATGTAGGCCGGCTTGCCCAATCGCCCCGCCAGTTCGCGCAGGCGGTTGCTGTTGCTGCTGGTCGGGCTGCCGACGACGATGACCACATCGACCTGCGGCGACAGCACCTTGACGGCATCCTGCCGGTTCTGCGTGGCGTAGCAGATGTCCTGCTTTTTCGGCTCGCGCACCAGCGGGAAGCGGCGCTTGACGGCCGCCAGGATCTCGGCTGTGTCATCGACCGAGAGCGTGGTCTGCGTTACCACGGCCAGCTTCTCGGCATTCTTCACCGGCGCCGTCGCCACGTCGGCCACGTCTTCGACGAGGTAGATGCCTTCGTACAACTGGCCCATCGTGCCTTCGACTTCCGGGTGGCCCTTGTGGCCGATCATCAGAAACTCGTAGCCTTCCTTGTGCAGCTTGGCGACTTCGACGTGGACCTTGGTGACAAGCGGGCAGGTCGCGTCGAAGACAGAAAAGCCGCGCGCCTGCGCTTCCCGGCGCACCGCCTGGCTGACGCCGTGCGCGCTGAAGACGAGCGTCGCGCCCGGCGGCACGTCGGACAACTCTTCGATGAAGATCGCGCCCTTGGCCTTCAAGTCGTTGACGACGTAGGTGTTGTGCACGATCTCGTGGCGCACGTAGATCGGCGCACCGAATTTGCTCAACGCACGCTCGACGATCTCGATCGCGCGATCGACACCGGCGCAGAAGCCGCGCGGTTCGGCCAGAAGAACTTCATCCATCACGTCAGCGCCGCCCGGCCGCCCGAAGGCGCTGACGCTCCCCTCGGGGGACGCGAACGAAGTGAGTTAGGGGCTTCATAGAACTCCGATCACATGAACATCGAAGCGCACCGGATGGCCCGCCAGCGGATGGTTGAAGTCGAACAGCAGCCAGTCGCTGCCGACCTCGCGCACGACACCGGCATACGCGCCCTGCCCGTTCGGCGTCGGGAACTGCACCACGTCGCCGACGTCGTAGCGCGCATCCGCGTCGCCGATCTCGTGCAGCAGCGCCAGCTTCACGCGCTGCAGCAGATCGGGGTTGCGCTGGCCGAACGCCTCGCCGGCGGCGAGCGCGAAACTCTGCTTCGCACCTTCGGCCAGGCCGATCAGCCGCGCTTCCATCGCCGGCGCGAGCTCACCCGTGCCCAGCGACAGCGTGGCCGGCTTGTCGTTGAACGTGTTGACCACATCGGCGCCATCGGGGCCGGCGAGGCGGTAATGAAGGGTCAGGAACGAACCTGGTTGAACTGCTGTCACGCTCGTCTCAGTGTAGGAAGGGGCCTGCGAATAGACTGGCGCTGATTTTACGAGGCGCGCTGCCGTGACCGGAATGAAGACCCTGCCCGCCGACGCACGGCCCCGCGAAAAGCTGCTCTCGCGCGGCGCCGTCGCGCTGGCCGATGCAGAGTTGCTGGCGCTGATTCTGCGCACCGGTCTGGCAGGTCTTGGCGTGCTGCAACTCGCGCAGTCACTGCTCGACCGCTTCGGCGGCCTGTCGGGCTTGCTGCATGCGCAGGCCGATGACTTGAAGACGGTCAAAGGGCTCGGTCCGGCCAAACGCGCCGAGATCGCTGCCGTGCTCGAGATCGCGCGCCGCGTGCTGGCGCAACAACTGGCCGCACGGCCGAGCTTCGAGCAACCGCAGGCGGTGAAGGACTACCTGTGCCTGCAACTCGCAGCGCTCGACCACGAGGTTTTCGCAGCGATGTTCCTCGACGCCCGGCAGCAGTTGCTTCGTTTCGAGGTCTTGTTCCGCGGCACGCTGACGCACACCGCCGTGCATCCGCGCGAGGTCGTCAAGCGCGCGCTGGCGCTCAACGCCGGCGCCGTCGTGCTGGCGCACAACCACCCGAGCGGCGCCGCCGAGCCGTCGCGCGCCGACGAGCTGATCACGCAGGCGTTGCGACAAGCGCTGCAACTGGTCGACGTGAAGGTGATTGACCATGTGATCGTGGGACGCGCTGGCACGGTATCGTTTGCCGAGCGGGGGCTGTTGTGACGCGGAGAGTGCCGCTCGACGAGCAACTCGGTGCCGTGAGGTCGACGCTTGCCGAGCGTGCGCGGGTGGAAACCGCGCGGCGCGAGCGCGAGGCCGAAGCTGCGCGGCGCGAGCAAGTGTCACGTGAGCAGTTCTCCCGCGCCGTCGGGCCGGTGCAGCGCTTGCCGGACAAGGGTCGCGCGCTTCGCACACCGGCAGCTGTGGCGCCGATCCCGCGCCAGCGCATCGCCGACGAGGCGCGGGCGCTGGCGTCGTCGCTGTCCGACGACCTCGACGTGACGACGCTGCTCGACACCGACGCCGACCTGGCGTTTCGCCGCGACGGCATCGGCGCCGACGTGCTGTCGCGTCTGCGCCGCGGCCACTGGAGTGTGCAGCGCCACCTCGACCTGCACGGCATGACGCGCGACGTGGCGCGCGAGGCGCTGTCTCAGTTCATCCGCCGTGCCGAGCGTGACGGTTTGCGCTGCGTGCGCGTGGTTCACGGCAAGGGCAACGGCTCGCCCGGCCGCGAGCCGGTGCTGAAGGGCAAGGTGCGGGCTTGGCTGGTGCAGAAGAGCGAAGTGCTCGCCTATGCGCAGGCGAGTGCCAGCGACGGCGGGCATGGCGCAGTGCTCGTCTTGCTGCGCGGCTAGCTCCTTCCCCCTGCAAGGGGGAAGGTTGGGATGGGGGCCCTCCCTCTTGCAGGGGGAGGGAGAAACAAGTCAGCCGCCCTTGTTGCGCATCCAATCGGCGGTGTTGGCAAACGCCGCGGTCAGGCGTTCCTGCAACGCAGGATCCAGCCCACACCCGGTCATCGCCTGCTGCATGCAAGCCATCCACTGATCGCGCTCGGCAATGCCGATCTGATACGGCAAGTGCCGAGCGCGCAGCCGCGGATGGCCGAAGCGTTGCTGGTACAGATCGGGGCCGCCCAACCAGCCGCTCAAGAACATGTTGAGCTTGTCGCGCGAGCCGTCGAGCGTGTTCGGGTGCAATGCGCGGATGCCGGCGAACGCGGGCTCGAGGTCCATCAGGTCGTAGAAGCGATCGACCAGCGCCCGCACCGCGTCAGCGCCGCCGACGGCGCCGAAGGCCGTGTTCTCAGTTTCTGGCATGCCCCATTTTGACGGCGATGGCGGCAACCGCCTGCGCTGCCGCGGAACCGGGGAAGCATTCGCCGAGCAGGCGGCGCTTGCGCACCGAGTCGCGCACCGAGCCATCGGAGGGCACGTCGCCGATCAGCTCGAGCGTCACCGGGGCTTCCAGACCCGGGCTGACGTAACGGTCGATCACCTGCTGCAACTGCGCGGTGACACCGCGCGCGTCGGTGCCCGGCACGCGCTGGTTGACGACGATGCGGATGTTGCGCCGTTTCTGCGTCGAGGCCAGCACCTTGATCGTGGCGTAGGCGTCGGTCATCGACGTCGGCTCCGGCGTGACGACGACGATCACCTCGTCGGCCAGCGATACGGTGTAGAGCACGACGTCGGAGATGCCGGCGCCGGTGTCGAGCAGCACGCGGTCGAAGCGCGGTGCGACGGCGTTGATCGTCTCGATCAACTTGTCGCGCACCTCGGGTGTGAGGCGCGAGTACTCGACCATGCCCGAGCCGGCGAGCAGCACGGTGAAGCCGCCGCCGACCTCGATCAGCGCTTCGTCGAGCGTGTGCTTGCCGGTGAAGACGTCGTGCAGCGTCACCTTGGGTGCGAGGTTCAACACCACGTCGAGGTTGGCCAGGCCCAGATCGGCGTCGAGCACGAGCACGCGTTCGCCGCGCGCGGCCAGGGCAGCCGCGAGATTGGCCGAAACGAAGGTCTTGCCGACGCCGCCCTTGCCGCTGGTCACCGCTGAAATTCTTGCCCTGGATCCTGGCGCCTCTCGACCGACGGGTACGTCGGCCGATCCCCCGAGGGGATGCGGGCCGGCTTGGGAGCGGCCCGGCGCTCGGCCCGCCGAGTCATGCTTCGAGGTGGCGTTGCTCATGATCGATTGTCTCGAGACGCCGCAACGGGCGCTGCGAAGAGAAGACCCTTTTCTTCGGCGCTCACTTGCGAAACGACAGCCGGTTCGAACTCGGCGCGGTTGCGTCCCGCGGTCTTGGCGCGGTAGAGCTGTTTGTCGGCGCGCTCCATCCACAGCGCCAGGTTGGAGCGCACCCATTGCGGTGCGAACGCGCCGCCGATGCTGACGGTGACGGCAATGGGCGCCTCGCCCAGGCCGACCTCGACGACACAACGCTCGATGCGTGCGCGCATGCGTTCGGCCACCATCGGGCCGAAGGCCGGCGGGCAGTTCGGCAGCGCCACCGCGAACTCCTCGCCGCCGATGCGGGCCACGGTGTCCATCGGCCGCACGCAGTGCTGCAGCGCTTGGCCGACAGCCTTGATGACGAGATCCCCGGCGACGTGGCCGCGGCTGTCGTTGACCTGCTTGAAACGGTCGATGTCGAGCAGCAACAGCAATGCCGGCTCGCCGGCGCGGGCCACGCGGTCGAGCTCGCGTGCCAGCACGGCTTCGAAATGACGGCGGTTGGCAAGGCC
>JANNJX010000455.1:0-6266 GCA_031396005.1 Burkholderiales bacterium | reverse complement strand
TCAGGGTTTCGTGAACGCGAGCGTGACCTCGCCGAGGTAGATGCCGAACTTGCTCATCGCCGCCTTGTTGAGCATGACGCGTTCGTCCATCAAATACATCCAGTCGTCGAACTGCACGTTGACGATGCGCTCGTCGACCTTCAGCGCCAGCGTGTAGCGCCAGTTCAGCGCATTGCCCGCGGCCACGCCGGCTGCCTCGCCGACGACGTCATCGGCGCGGCCACTGTAGCGGCCGTTGCCGAGGTCGGTCAGGCGCCAGATGCGCTTCTCCTTCTTGCCGTCGCTGTAGGTGAAGTCTTCGTCGAGCGTGCCCTGGTTGCCGCTCCAGGTGCCGGTCATCTTCACCATGAAGCGGCGTACGACCTTGCCCGAACGGTCGGTGAACACGCCATGCGCCGTCAGCGGACCGTTGAAGTAGGTGCGCAGGTCGAGCTTGGGCGATTCGCCGGCGTAGTCGGCGGGCATCGGCGCGCTGGCGCAGGCGCCGACGGTCAGTGCTGCGGCAAACAGCGCGAGCGCGCGGCGGCGAGAAGGTGAGGTGTTCATGAGGAGGGTACCGGTTCGGCGTGCGGGGAACGCATCCACAACTGCCACAGCAGCGCCGCCGCCAACAGCTTGAGTGCGCACGGCAGCAGGCAATAGGCCAGGGTCAGCGCCGACAGCGCGGCCTCGTCGCGTGCGCCGGGCGCGTAGCCGAAGGCGGCCAGCAGCGGCAGCGCCACCCCCGCGGCCAGCGCCAGATTCAACTTGATGGCGAAGTTCCACCAGCCGAAGTAGGCGCCTTCGCTGCGGCCGCCGTGGCCTGCGCGCTGAATCACGCCGGCGAGCATCGCGCTCGGCAGCGCCAGATCGGCGCCGAGCGCCAGGCCGCTGGCCACGCAGACGGCGAGGTAGCCGGCCAGGCTGCCGGCCGACAGCGTCGCTGCCCAGACGAACGCCGCGATCGCCAGCAGCATGCCGGCCAGCCACAGCGGCGCCAGACCGAAACGCGGCACTGCGCGCACCCACAGCGGCATCGACAGCGCACCGGCGGCGAAATAGCTGAACAGGAACAGCGGCTCGTAGGCGCCCAGCGCCAGCTTGTCGCGGATGAAGAACAGCACCAGCGTGGCCGGCACGGCGCTGGCGATGCCGTTGACGATGAAGACGGCAACTAGGCGTCGAAAGGCCGCGTTGGCCCACGGAGAGACGTTGGGCGGCGAGGCTGCGTCGGGCGGCGCCGTAGCCGGCCGCGGTGCAACCACCAGCCACGCCAGACCGATCGCCAGGGCCACAGCGAAGACGGCGCTGGTCACCCCCAGCCCGGCCACCGACGGCAAGACGCTGGCCGTGAGCACGCCGAGCAGCGCCAGTCCCTCGCGCCACGCCACGACGCGCGTGCGCTGCGCCGCGTCGCCGCCCAGGCGCGCGCCCCACGACTGGTGGACGACGCTGAGCACGCTGTAGGCGAGGTAGGTCACGGCGAGGAAGGCGCCGCACCAGGCCAACAGTGCGCCGGTGCCGGCCACGTTGGGGAAGAACAAGGCGTGAAAGCCGAGCGCCGCGATCAGCGCGGCGACGGCCGCGACGAGTAGCACGCGGCGCACCGAGTGCGCGAACCAGCGGTCGGCCCAGCGGCCGATCAGCGGGTCGGCGATCGCGTCGAGCAATCGCGCGCCGAGCAGCAGCGCGCCGAGCGCGGCCAACGGCACGCCGAAGGCGGTGGCGTAGTGGTTGGGCAGCACCACGTAGAGCGGCAGCGCGACGAAGGCCAGCGGCAGGCCGAGAGCGCCGTAGGCCAGGCCCGCGCGCGCGCCGAGGGGCGTTGGCGGGCGCAGAACGGCCATCGGTGTCGGCTCAGGCGGACGGACCTTCGACTCTTTGGCGGCCTCGTCGGAGCCCGGCGCTGCGGCCATCGGGATGATCACGGCGTCGTGCCCAGCAGCGCAGCGCGCAGCGCGGGCTGCGAGGTGCGCGGCGACAGCCAGATGCCGAAGAACAGTTGTGCGAACTGTGCGTCGCGCACCTCGGCGGTCGGCTTGCCGTTGACGAAAAACGCCGCGCCGAGGCCGGGCTGCAGCACGCCGGTGATGCGGTCGCCGGCTATCACGTCGGGGAAGGCCTGCTTCATCGCTTCGAGCCAGCGCTGGCCGTCGGCCTCGGTGAAGTCGCCGACGCGCTTCATCTCCTCGATCGAGCGCTCCGCGATCACGCTGCCGGCGAGCTTTCGCGCATAACGCAGTTCGAGCGCCAGCGCGGCGCCGAGCGGCTTGCCCGGCGGCAGGGGCGCCAGCGACCACAGCGCCGCGTCGTAGATGTGCAGGCCGAAGTAGCGCAGGCGCCCCTGGCCTTGCAGCAGCGCGCCCGGCAGGGCGGCACTGACTTCGGCCGGTGGCGTCGGCACGGCAGTGGCCCACGCTGCCGCGGGCCCCGCCAACGCGGCGGCCAGGAGTGCGCGACGCGACAAACCGCTAGACACGGCGCAGCGTGAATTGCATGACATCGGTGTTGCCACCGGCGAACGCGGCTTCGCAGTAGGCGAGATAGAACTCCCAGGTGCGTATGAAGCGCGTGTCGAAGCCGATCGCGCGCACGCGCCGCTCTTCGGCCAGGAAGCGCTCGCGCCAGCGGCGCAAGGTTTCGGCATAGTCGGCGCCGAAGGCAAGTTCATTGATGACTTCGAGCCCGGCCGTACGCGCCGCCTTGCGGAACTCGGCGGGGCTCGGCAGCAGGCCGCCGGGGAAGATGTACTGCTGGATGAAGTCGGTGCCGTGCACGTAGCGCTCGAAGAGGTCGTCGCGGATCGTGATCGACTGCAGGCACGCCCGGCCGCCGGGCTTCAACTTGCTGCGCAGCGTGGCGAAGAAGCTCGGCCAGTATTCGCGGCCGACGGCCTCGAACATCTCGATCGAGGCGATGGCGTCGAACGGTTCGTCGTCGAGGTCGCGCCAGTCCTGCAGACGCAGATCGACGCGCTCGGTGGCGCGCGCGGCGGCGATGCGGCTTTGTGCCCAGGCCAGTTGTTCGGACGACAGCGTCACGCCGACCACCTGCGCGCCGCGCGCGGTGGCCGCGGCCTCGGCCAGCGCGCCCCAGCCGCAGCCGATCTCGAGCAGGCGCTGGCCCGGCTGCAGGCCGCACTCGTTGAGCGCGCGCAGCACCTTGGCGCGCTGCGCGTCGGGCAGGCTTTGTGAGCGGTCGCCGTCGAACCACGCGGCGGAGTAGTTCATCGTCTCGTCGAGCCAGAGGCGGTAGAACGGGTTACCGAGATCGTAGTGGGCGTGGATGTTCTTCTTGCTGCCGCGGCGCGAATTGCGGTGCAGCAGATGCTTGGCGCGGTACAGCAGCGAGCCCCACCACGAGCCGTAGACCACCGACTCGATGGCGTCGCGGTTGGCGATGAACAGGTGCAGCAGGGCTGGCAGGTCCGGGGTGTGCCAATCGCCGGCGATGTAGCCCTCGGCAAAGCCGATGTCGCCCGACTTCAGCGCGGCGGCGCAGACGTTCCAGTTGGCCAGCCGGATCGCGGCGTGCGGCCCGCTGCTGTCGTGGGCGCCGAAGTGCGCCGACGATCCGTCGGGCAGTTGCACCTGCAGCCGGCCGATCGACAGTTGGGCGAGCACGC
Source organism: Burkholderiales bacterium (assembly GCA_031396005.1). Taxonomy (GTDB): domain Bacteria; phylum Pseudomonadota; class Gammaproteobacteria; order Burkholderiales; family Burkholderiaceae_C; genus CADEEN01. The sequence continues at coordinate 2,662 of JANNJX010000455.1, read as the reverse complement.
GGAACACGGCGCGCGCGGCGGCCGGTGCGGACGGGGGCAGCGACAGGGTCGCTGGCAGGGCAGAGGTCTGGGCAATCATCGAGCGACAGTGGGGGTGGACGGGGTGGCGGCATCGATGCCGCGTGTCAGCGCCTGGACGGGCGCCTGCGGTCTGGCGACGAAGGGCACGCGCTTGGCCAACAGCCGCAGCGCTTGCCAGTGGATGCGGGCAATGACGAAGAAGGTCATCAGCGGCTGGCCGAAGAAGGCGCGGCGCTGGCGTGCGGCGGTGGCCGGCGCCAGCTCGCCGCTGACGCTGGTGATCAGCAACGGGCCTTGGGCATCGTCATGCTCGACGCGGGCGACGATGCGGTTGCCGCTGCGCGCGAAGCGAAAGCGGTACTGCCCCTCGACCTCGCAGAACGGCGACACATGCAGCATCTTCTTCGCCCGCAGCTCGCGCCCGAAGTCGACGTCGTCGCCGCTGAGCAGGTAGCAGTGGCGCTCGCCGAAGGTGTTGTTGACCTCGGCGACGACCGCCGCCAGCGAGCCGTCGCGGCGGTGGCAATACCAGAAACTCACCGGCTTGAAGACGTAACCGAGCACGCGCGGGTAGGTCTGCAGCCAGACCTCGCCGTCGGCGTCGCCGATGCCGGCCGTGGCGAGCTGCGCGTCGAGCCAGGCCAGGCAATCGTCGCCGCCATCGCCGTGGTCGCGGTCGTGAAACGCGATCAGGCCGAAGCGGTTGCGCGCCAGCGCCGCGTCGGGCCGCTCGCGCAGGCGGCGCAGCGGCAGCAGCAGGAAGTAGGTGCGGTAGTCGAAGCCGTGATTCGTCGGCCGCAGGCGCAGGTGGCGCACGGTGCCGGTGGCCAGCAGCGCCGAGGTCATGCCGCCGCGGCCCCGCGTTGCTCGGCCGACCACGACGCGCGCAGGCCCTGCGCCACGGCCTGGCCGGACATCAGCCCGTCTTCGTGAAAGCCGTAGCGCGTCCAGGCGCCGCAGAACCAGACATGCGATCGGCCCTGAAGGCGCGGCAACTCGCCCTGCGCATGTACGGCGGCGCGGTCGAATACCGGGTGCGCGTAGCTCCATTGGCCGAGGATCGCCTCCTCGCGCACGGGCCGCAGCGGGTTCATCGAGACGATCACGGGCGTTTTCCAGGGCAGCGGTTGCAGGCGATTGATCAGGTAGTGCAGGCACACGGCCGCATCTTCGCGCGAGCGCTCGGCCGCGCGTTCGTAGTTCCAGGCCGCCCAGGCGCGGCGACGGCGCGGCAGCAGCGACGGGTCGGTATGCAGCAGTACGCAATTCGACTGGTATCGGATGGCGCCGAGCACTTTTTTTTCGTCGGCGCTGGCGTCGGCGAGCAAGGCCAGCGACTGGTCGCTGTGCGTGGCCAGCACGACGTCGTCGAAGCGTTCTTCGCCGTTGTCGGTGGCGATCATCACACCGGCGCTGGCGCTGCCGGGCGGCAGGCGGCGCACGGCGCGCACCGGCGTGGACAGGCGCTTGTCGGCGATGGTGGCGAGCAACTTTTCGACATAGCGTTTCGAGCCGCCGCGCACGGTGTGCCACTGCGGCCGGTTCGTCAGCTGGATCAGGCCGTGGTTGTGGCAGAAACGGACCATCGTGCCGACGGGGAAGCGCAGCATCTGGTCGGTCGGGCAGGACCAGATGCAGCCGATCATCGGCAGGAAGTAGCCGTCGCGGAACGCGGGGCCGAAGCGATGGCGGTCGAGGAAATCGCCGATCGGTTCGTCGAGCTCGGCGTGGTTGTCAGCCTCACGCAGCGCCAGCGCCGTCGTCAGCCGGTTGAAGCGGACGATATCGGCCAGCATCGACCAGAAGCGTGGCGAGACCAGGTTGCCGCGCTGCGCGAAAACGCCGTTCAGGTCGCTGCCGCACCACTCCCAGCCGGTGGCCGGCGACTGCACCGAGAACGACATTTCCGACAGCGCCGTGTCGACGCCGAGCTTTGCAAACAGGCCGATGAGCTGCGGATAAGTGCGCTCGTTGAAGACCAGAAAGCCGGTATCCACGCCATGCCGGATGCCTTCGAGCGTCACATCGACCGTGTGCGCGTGGCCGCCGAACCAATCCTCGCTTTCGAACAGCGTGACGTGCGCCTCGTCGGCCAAGCCGTGGGCGACGGCCAGGCCGGAGATGCCCGACCCCACCACGGCCACCCGGCGTCGCCCGTCACGCATCGTTCAGCCCTGCGCCAAAAACAAAGGGCCACCGCCTGTGAAAGCGGTGGCCCTGACTGTAAAGACTGCTGCGCGGCGCCCCTGAGCGAAGGAGGGAGGGAGGGAGGAGGAGGAGAAGCGCTCTGGGATTGCAGCCAGACGAACTGGAAGGCTGCGCAGCATGGAAAGCGATACCTTCGCATGGACCGCCATTGCCGTGGAAGAGTTCCCCAACAAGGTTGCAACGGCGTGTGTCGAGGGCATGGAACTTTGGGTCAATTTGAACTACCAAGTTCAAAAATTTACCAACAAGTATCATTGTTGTCACGGGTTTTTTTGGGCGCATAGACAAAGCAGCCGATCTGAGCCCCGGGCTTCTGCCAGCGCTTTGTCTATGCCAACGCTTGCTGATTAAACTACATTATGTCCAGCACAAGTGGTGGTCAATCATTGGGATTCGTCATGCAAACGCCTCTTTCTGCGAAGCCAGTCACCCT
>JANNJX010000437.1:0-1829 GCA_031396005.1 Burkholderiales bacterium | reverse complement strand
TGCCCATTTCCCGACCCCTGCTGTTGTCGCTGCTCCTCGGCTTGTCGCTGCCCGCTCTGGCCGATGAAGCCGTGATCCGCAAGAACCTGACGCAGCGCCTGCCGGAGTTTCCGAAGATCGACGAGGTCAGCAAGACGGCGTCGCCGGGCTTGTGGGAGCTGCGCATCGGCAACGAAGTGCTCTACACCGATGCCGACGGCAGCCACATCTTGCAAGGCGAGTTGATCGACACCAAGACCAAGAACAACCTGACGCAGCAGCGCCTGGCCAAGCTCACCGCGATCAAGTTCGACGAGTTGCCGCTCAAGGACGCGCTGGTCATCAAGCAAGGCAACGGCTCGCGCAAACTCGCTGTCTTCGCCGATCCGAACTGCGGCTACTGCAAGCGCCTGGAGCGCGACCTGCTGGCCTTGAAGGACGTGACGATCTACAACTTCGTCTACCCGGTGCTCGGCCCCGACTCGAACGATAAGTCGCGTGCCATCTGGTGCTCGAAGGACGCGATGAAGACCTGGCGCGACTGGATGCTCGACGGCGTGGCGCCGCCGCGCGCGATGGGCAAGTGCGACGACGCGGCGATCCAGCGCAACATCGAGTACGGCAAGAAGTACCGCATCAACGGCACGCCGGCGATCGTCTTCGAGAACGGCGAGCGCGTGCCCGGCGCACTGCCGGCGGCTGAATTGGCCAAGCGCATGGACGACGCCAAAAAGCCGAAGTCTTGATTCTCTGCGGCAAGAAAAAAGGGGCGCCATAGCGCCCCTTTGTGTTTGCCTGATGAAGTGGCTCAGACCAACGACGATTCCTGTTCCGACCCGCTGCGCGAATGCAGCTCGTCCCACAGCGACGCGGCTTTTGCAGCCCATTCGCGGTAGTGCGCATCCGCCGGCGCGAAGTAGGGCACGCCGCGCTCGACGAAGTGACGCACACGAGAGGCCAGCTTTGGGCAGCACTCGAGCCGGCCGAGGTCGAGCTCGATGCTGTGCAACAGCGCATGGCGAGCAAAGGGCTCGCACGGCGCCATCAGGCGTGTGTAGATGGGGTGATGGATCCAGTCGTTCATCGGTGGGTTTTTTGGTTGCGTGTGACAGCAACGCGATCTTCACGCGCCGCGATGACAAGGTGTCGGCCGACCCTTTGCCCGCGCGGATTTGGCACGCGACTTGTTTAACGAGGCGAACGCGGGTTACGGTTGCAGCCAGCGTGGTGTGGCGTCGGCGCTGAAACGAGCGCGGCGATGGCCCTGCGCATGCAGCTCGAGCCAATCGATCGACAGCACGCGCGCTTCGAGCAGCGCGAAGTAAGCACGCTCGCCGCGCGCGCCGAGTGCGATGTCGAGCGGGTCGCCCGGCGCCTGCGACGACAGGTAGTCGTTGGCCGCGGGGCTCAACTTCAGACGCGCCCAGCGCGACGACAGCTCGAGGCCGTCGGTGACCACCTGCAGCGCAACGCGGATGCGCAGTTGCCAGCCGAGCGCAGGCGACCACAGCACCAGCGTGCCCTGCGGATGAGCCGCGATCTGCGCCACCTTGCCGGCACGCGCGTCGGTGTAGATCAACAACGTGGACTGCTCCGCGTCGACCTGACGCAGGATCACCGTGCGCGCATCGCCCACCTCGCCATCGGTGGTGGCCAGCACCGGCGCGCGCCAAGGATGCTGCTTGTCGAGCGGCGCGGCTTGCAACTCGTGCCACAGCGCGGCCTCGATGGCCTGCAGCGACTCGAGGCGCGCGGTCATCGCTCTAACTCTCCTTGCGCAACGCCGGGAACAGCACCACGTCGCGGATGCTCGGGCTGTCGGTGATGAGCATGATCAGCCGGTCGATGCC
>JANNJX010000420.1:0-2644 GCA_031396005.1 Burkholderiales bacterium | reverse complement strand
TCGTTGGGCAGCTTGTCGATGTAGGGCTTCCAGTTCGGCGGAATCGACCCCGCCGTGGGCTTGCGCACCAGCGCATCGAGGCCCTGTTCGGCGGTCGGGAAGCGCTGGTTGTCGAGCTTGTAGAGCTTCAACTGTTGCATCAGGTTGCTGATGTCAGTGCGCGCCGCGGTGACACGCGCCTCTTCGGCGCGGTTGAGCACGTTGGGCACGATCAGCGCGGCCAGCACGCCGATGATGGTCAGCACCACCAGCAGCTCGATCAGCGTGAAGCCGCGGCCCCGGGCAGCTCGCGGGCGGTGGGGTGTCGGCGGTCGGGGCAGCAGTGTCATGGGCAACGGCGTGTACGAGCGATTTGCAGGGTGTGCGTCCATCATAATGGGCCGATGAAAGCGCGCTTGTTGGCATTCGTGATCTGGGCAGCCGTGGCCGCGAGTGCGGTCTTCTGGTTGTTGCGGCTGTGGACTTCATCACCCACGGCGCCACCGTACACCGTGCCCGTGAGCTCGGCGACGCCGCCGCGCAATGATCTGACGGCCGTTTTCGGTGCGCCCGCCGCCTCCAAGCAGGCGGCCGCGCCGATGGAGCCGGCGCTGGCCTCGCGCTTCAAGCTGCTCGGCGTGGCGGCCCCGCGCGAAGGCGGCGACAGCGCGGGCCTGGCCCTGATTGCGGTGGACGGCAAGCCGGCGCGCGGCTTCAAGGTCGGCACGGTGATCGAAGGCGATATGGTCCTGCAATCGGTACATGCGCGCGGCGCGGCGCTGGGCGCCCAGGGCGCGGCGCCCGCGGTGTCTTTGGAGTTGCCGCCCGTGGCCGGTGCGCTGTCGAGCCCGCGCGCTGCGCCGCCGCCCGTGAACCCGCCCGGCGTGGCGTTGCCGGGCACGGGGCCGATCGTTTCGGTGCCGACGTCGATCGTGCCGCCGCCGCCGAACGCCGGCTTTCCGCTGTCGGGCCTGCGGCTGCCGGAAGCTGGCGAGAGCGCCGAGCCGCAGCCGGTCGCCCCACCGGGCGGGGGCGCCAACACGCGCTGAGGGAGTAGCGCGGGGCGCGGCTCAAGCGTCCGTCAGGCGCACCGTGTCGTCGGCGATCGTGTCGATATCGGTCAGGCGAGACGGCCCCGGGTCTTCGCCTTCGGCGACTTCGGTCAACAGCGAGGCCGCGGCGCGCACCAGCGGCCAGGCCAGCGTGGCGCCAGTGCCGTCGGTGCTCTCCATGCCGAGTTCGAGCAGCGCTGACGAGTGGAACAGGTTCAGCGCGTAGTCCAGCCCCTGGTGGCTGTGGCTGCGGCAGAAGACACAGTAATCGATGATCGGCGCGGCGATGCGCGAGGCCACCATCAGCGCGGCGCACGCCGGCAGGCCATCGACCATGATCAGGTGGCGACGGCCCGCGGCGACGAGCATGGCGCCGGTCATCATCGCAATGTCGAAGCCGCCGAAAGCGGCCAGCACCTCGACCGGGTCGGCGACGTCGCGGTGCCGCGCCTGCGCGCTCTGCGTCACCGCCAGCAGGTGCGTCAGCAGGTTGGGCTCCATCTGCGGATGCGCCAGCAGCAAATCGCGTACCGGCGCGCCCGTGAGGCGCGACAGGATCAGCGCCGCGCTCTCGTGTGAACCGACGCCCAGGCCGGCGCAGGCCAGCACGTTGCCGGGCAGCGACTGGCCGATCTCCATGCCGGCACGGATCGCGGCCTGCGCCTGATCGAGCGACATTGCCGGGCCGACGCGCGCGTTGCGCGTGCCGTGGGCGATCTTGCGCATCAGCAGGCGCTCGTGCGCGTGCAAGCGGTCGGCCACGCCGGCATCGACCACCGACACGCCCAGGCCTTGCGTGGCGGCAAACACTGACAGCGGCAATTGGCCTGACAGCACCTGCCAGACGCGCTCGGCGGTGGTCTGCCCCGGCGGTGCCGGCAGGCCTTCGACCGCCAGGCCGTTGTCGCCGGCGAACAGCACCACCTGCGGGTCGTTGAAGCGCGGACGCAGGGTGTCCTGGATGAGGCCGATGCGCACCGCCAGCGGCTCGAGCTCACCGAGGCTGCCGATGGTTTCGCCGCGGCGCTGCAGTTTGTCGCGCAAGGCGCGTTCCAGCGCTGCGTTGGCGGTCGGCGCGATCAGCGATTGGGTGGCGTTGTGCATGACGTGCTTTTCGTGGAGCTGGAAGAGGCTCAGCGCAAGAACAAACTGTAGGCCGGGTTTTCGCTTTCGTCTGCGTAGGAGTAGCCGAGCTGGTCGAGAAACTGGCGCAAGGCTCTGGCGTCGCCGCGCGGCACCTGCAGGCCGACGAGGATGCGGCCGTGGTCGGCGCCCTGGTTGCGGTAGTGGAACAGGCTGATGTTCCAGTCCGGGTGCAGCGCGTTCAGAAAGCGCATCAGCGCGCCCGGCCGCTCGGGGAAGGTGAAGCGAAACAGCCGTTCGTCCTGCGCCAGCGCGCTGCGCCCGCCCACCATGTGGCGCACATGCTCCTTGGCCAGTTCGTCTTCGGTCAGGTTGACGGTGGCAAAGCCGTGGCGGACGAAGTTGCGCTCGATGCGCTCGGCCTCGGCGCTCTCGGCGATGGCGATGCCGATGAAGACATGGGCCTCGTTGGCGTCCGAGATGCGGTAGTTGAATTCGGTGACGCTGCGCGAGCCGATCTGCGCGCACAG
>JANNJX010000412.1:0-5414 GCA_031396005.1 Burkholderiales bacterium | reverse complement strand
GTCGGTGATGCGCGGCGCCAGCGCCTTCATCTTGCCCATCGAGCGGTAGGCGCTGGCGTTCAACCAATAGAACGCGATCTTCAGCAGCACCACCAAGGCGACGATCGACCAGCCCCAGTTGTCGAGCACCTTGTGCAACTGGTCGAGCACCCAGTACAGCGGCTTGGCGAGCACGGTGAACCAGCCGTAGTCCTTGACCAGATCAAGCCCGGGCGCCATCGCTTCGAGCTTGTTCTCTTCCTGCGGGCCGGCGAACAGCGTGGCCTCGTGCGACTTGCTGGCGCCGGGCGCCAACTCGCCGAGCGGCAGCACCATCTGCACCGCGTACAGGTTGGCGCTGACTTTCTGCGTGCGGAACTCGCGCGCCGTGCCGGCCGGCACCAGCCAGGCGGAGGCGAAGTAGTGCTGCACCATCGCGATCCAGCCGTCGCTGGCGCTGGTGGCGTGGCTGGTCTTGCTTTTCTCGATGTCGCTGAAGTCGATTTTTTCGTACTTCTTGGCCTCGGTGAACACCGCCGGGCCGGTGAAGGTGAAGTACCACTTCGACTCGCCGCGCGCCGGGTTGCCGTCGCGCTCCAAACCCAGGTAGAGCTGCGGGTTGACGGTGTTGGCGCCGTTGTTGGCGAGCTCGTGCTTGACGCCGATCTGGTAGCTGCCGCGCTTGAAGGTGTAGGTCTTGGCCAGCTTGACGCCGCCCTCGCCCAGCGACTCGAAGCGCACGACGAGGTCGTTGCTGCCGGCGGCCAGCGTCGTCGGTCCGTCGATGCGCTTCATCGCCGTCCAGTGATTGGGCAACGTGACACCGGGCTGCGCGGTGATGAGGCCGCTTTGCGCCTTGTACACGCGCTCGGCGCTGCGGTCGAAAAGGACGACGTTGCGCTGCCGGTCCTCGGCATCGGCTTGTTGCAGCAGTTCGAGCCGCACGAGACTGGCACCGACGCTGTCGAACGTGGCCCTGACGAGGTCGGTCGTGACGACGGTTTGTTCACCGGCCGCCGACGTTGCCGCCGGTGCGGTGGCCGCGGGCGTGGCCGCAGCGGTCGCCGCGCCGGGCACGGCCGCCGCTGCCGGGATGCCGGTCTGCGACGCGGCCGTGGGGGCCGATCCCGGCGTCGCCAACGGCGGCGCGCTGGCGGCCGGGCGTGGCGGCGTCGGCGAGAACCACGACGGTTGCCCGGTGTGCTTGTTCCAGGCGTCCCAGAGGAAGACCAGCGACATGGTGAACACCATCCACAAGAGGGTGCGGCGGATATCGGTCATGAAGGAAGACTCTTGTGGGTCGAAGAAGGGGAAACAGCCGAGGGCGGCACGGCGTCGATGCCGCCGTCGCACCAGGGGTGACAGCGCAGCACCCGCCGTGCAGCCAGGTAAGTGCCCACTGCAGCGCCGTGTTGATCGAGGGCGTCGAGGGCGTAACGAGAACAGGTCGGCTCGAAGCGGCAGGCGCTGCCGAGAACAGGTCGGCTCGAAGCGGCAGGCGCTGCCGAGCCACGGGCTGAAGAAGAGGCGGTAGGCGCGGATCGGCGCGGCCAGCAAGCGGCGCGGCCACAGCATGGCGGGTCGCGCGCTCATCGCCGAGCTGCCTGCGCGAACAGCAGGTCGAGTTCGCTGCGCACTGCCTGCCGCAATGCAGCGGACGCGGCACTGTGGAACTGCAGCGCGCTGAAGGCACTGCGCTGGCGGATCAGCAATTGCCGGCCGCACCAGTCGGCGCAGCGGTGGCGCAAGGCTTCGCGCATTTGGCGCTTGACCAGGTTGCGCGTCGCCGCTCGCTTGGCGTGCCTCTTGGGTACCACCAGAGCAAGCGCGATCGGGCGCAGCGCGAAGAGGTTCAACAAAGCAGAGTTATCCACAGATTCGGTCTTCTCTGGTGCGACACCAGTGGGTAACTCCTGCAGAACCGGCGTGTCGGGGGCCGCTTGCAAGACGAAGTGCGCCGTCTTGGCGACGGTCGGTGCGGACCGCAGCGCGTTCACTGCATCGCCTCCCAGACTGACCCACGGCCAGCCCGACGGGCGGCTCGGCTTCGGGCCTGACTTCGGCACGGCCGCGACCGGCCGCCAGCTCAGACCGCCAGGCGCTTGCGGCCTTTGGCGCGGCGCGCGTTGATCACCGCGCGACCGCCGCGGGTCTTCATCCGCACCAGAAAACCGTGGGTGCGGGCGCGGCGGGTTTTCGACGCTTGATAGGTGCGTTTCATGGCAAATAGTCCGAGAGGAGTCCGGTGAAAGTCTGAAGGCGTCGCGGCACAGCGCACGAGGCTGCCGCTCAGGGAAACCCGCGATTGCAACACGAAGACCGGAGCCGGTCAACGCGCCGCCACTCCAATCTCCTCGGACACCGCGCCCGGGCGCCGGCCGAAAACTGTGGATAAACCGTCCCCCGCGGCCTCCGACTGGACTACACTCGCGCCGCTCCAAAAGAACTTGTCCACAATGAGCGACGACCTCTGGCAGCGCGGTTGCGAGCAACTGGCGGCCGAACTGCCCGAACAGCAATTCAACACCTGGATCCGTCCGTTGCCGCCGGCCGACGTGGCCGTCAACGGGCAGTCTGCGGTGGTGTCGCTGCGCGTGCCGAACCGGTTCAAGCTCGACTGGATCCGCTCGCAGTACGCCAGCCGGATCGAGGACGTGCTGACGCGGCTGGCCGGCCAGCCGGTGTCGCTGCAGTTGCACCTGGCGCTGGCGCCGACCCGGCCGGCCGCCGTGGTGGCGGCTCCTGCGCTGGTCGGCCTGCCGCGCGACGGCGCTTCACCGTCGCGCGCGGCGACGGTGCTGCCGGTGCACCGGCTGAACGCGGCGCTGACGTTCGACTCGCTGGTGGCCGGCCGCGCGAATCAAATGGCCCGCACCGCGGCGCTGCATGTCGCCGGCAGCCCCGGCCACATGTACAACCCGCTGTTCATCTACGGCGGCGTGGGCCTGGGCAAGACGCACCTGGTGCATGCCGTGGGCAATGCGCTGCTCAAAGACCGCAGCGATGCGCGCGTGCTCTACCTGCATGCCGAGCAGTTCATCAGCGATGTCGTCAAGAATTACCAGCGCAAGACCTTCGATGAACTCAAAGCCAAGTACCACTCGCTCGACCTGCTGCTGATCGACGACGTGCAGTTTTTCGCCGGCAAGGACCGCACGCAGGAGGAGTTCTTCAACACCTTCGAAGCGCTGCTGGCCAAGAAGGCCCACATCATCATGACCAGCGACACCTACCCGAAAGGGCTGGTGGACATCGACGAGCGGCTGACCTCGCGCTTCGATTCGGGCCTGACGGTGGCCATCGAACCGCCGGAGTTGGAGATGAGGGTCGCCATCCTGATCCGCAAGGCGCTGGCCGAAGGCTCCGAGATGCCCGAGGACGTGGCGTTTTTCATCGCCAAGAACGTGCGCGCGAATGTGCGCGAACTCGAAGGCGCGCTGCGCAAGGTCATCGCCTACGCGCGCTTTTCGCAGAAGGAGGTCGCCATCGGCCTGGCGCGCGAGGCGCTGCGCGACCTGTTGTCGATCCAGAACCGGCAGATTGGCATCGAGAACATCCAGAAGACCGTCGCCGACTTCTACAAGATCAAGGTCGCCGACATGTACAGCAAAAAGCGCCCGGCCTCGATCGCGCGGCCGCGGCAGATTGCGATGTACCTGGCCAAGGAGATGACGCAGAAGAGCCTGCCCGAAATCGGCGACAGCTTCGGCGGCCGCGACCACACGACGGTGCTGCACGCGGTGCGCAAGATCGGTGGCGAGAGGACGAAGAACCCTGAGCTGAACCAGCAGCTGCACGTGCTCGAACAGACGCTCAAGGGCTGACGGTGAAAGCCTGTGGACCGTTTGCTGGCAACCGCACCCTTATGCACCGCAACAGCCGTGCAGCCGAAGTTGTTGTCGTTGACTCCCGCTTCCCCACGCAGGGTCACGCACAGGGCTTGTCATCAGCCAAGCCGTTGAAAACTCAGGCGAAAATGCTGTTCTCCACAGAAGGCGTTGCCCTCTACTACTAACACCAGTCTTAAAAAGAAGACTTGAAGGAAGAGAACAACATGATCGTGTTCAAGGCTGCGCAGGACCAGGTGATTGGCGCTTTGCAAGCGGTCGCAGGCATCGTCGAGCGCCGGCACACGCTGCCGATCCTGGCCAACGTGCTGATGCGCAAGACGGCGGGGCGCATCGAATTCACGACCAGCGATCTCGAAATCCAGGTCCGCACTGCGGCCGAGTTGGGCGGGGACGCCGGCAACTTTTCGACGACGGTTGGTGCGCGCAAGCTGATCGACATCCTGCGCACGCTGCCGCCCGACCAAGTCGTCACGCTCTCGGCGAACCAGAACAAGCTGACGCTGCAAGGCGGCAAGAGCCGCTTCACGTTGCAGACGCTGACGGCCGACGACTTCCCGCTGGTCAACGAAGCGGTCGATTTCGGGCCTGCGTTTGCCGTGCCTCAAAAAACGTTGAAGAGTCTGATCAACCAGGTGCACTTTGCGATGGCGGTGCACGACATCCGCTACTACTTGAACGGCATCCTCTTCGTCGCTGAAGGCAAGGTGCTGACCCTTGTCGCCACCGATGGCCACCGCCTCGCGCTGGCGCAAGCGACGCTCGACGTGGATATCCCGAAGCAGGACGTGATCCTGCCGCGCAAGACGGTGCTCGAACTGCAGCGTCTGTTGAAAGACGAAGACACATCGATCGAGATGCGTTTTGCCGGCAATCAAGCCAAGTTCGGTTTCTCCGGCATGGAGTTCGTGACCAAGCTCGTCGAAGGCAAGTTCCCGGACTACAACCGCGTGATACCGAAGACGCTGAAGAACTCAGTGACGCTCGGCCGCGCGCCATTGCTTTCCAGCCTGCAACGCGCGGCGATCCTGACCAGCGAAAAGTTCAAGGCAGTGCGCGTCAACATCGAGCCCGGCACGCTGCGCTTGACGGCCAGCAATGCGGAACAGGAAGAGGCCAAGGAAGAACTCGAAGTCGACTACGGTGGTGATGCCATAGAGATCGGCTTCAACGTCACCTACCTGATCGATGCTCTGGCCAACAGCAGCGCCGAGATGGTCAAGCTGGAATTGCAGGACGGCAGTTCGAGCGCGCTGTTCTCTCTGCCCGATGAGCCAGGCTTCAAGTACGTGGTGATGCCAATGAGGATCTAAGGGCGAGAACACGGCGCTTCGCTATAACCAACGGGCCTGTCGGCCCGTTCAGCATTTTTTGGATTCCATGACCGACGTTCCGACCCCCAAGCCCAGTGACCCGAACGCGCCGCAAGACGGCTACGGCGCCGATTCGATCCAGATCCTCGAAGGCCTGGAGGCGGTGCGCAAGCGCCCGGGCATGTATATCGGCGACACGAGCGACGGCACGGGCCTGCACCACCTCGTCTTCGAAGTGGTAGACAACTCAATCGACGAATCGCTGGCCGGGCAT
>JANNJX010000305.1:0-1622 GCA_031396005.1 Burkholderiales bacterium | reverse complement strand
GCCGCGAGGGCGCGGGGCCGCACGCCACCGCGAGCGCGGCGCCCGCCGCGGCCAGCAACGCGCGCTGCACCGCGGCGGCCGCGATCACCAGATCTTGACGCGCTTGTCCGCCGCCACGTACATCTTGTCGGCCGGCTGGACCCCGAACGCCGTGTAGAACTGCGGCACGTTGACCAGCGTGCCGTTGCAGCGGTACTCCGGCGGCGAGTGCGGGTCGGTCTTGAGCCGCTCGAGCATCGCCGCGTCGCGCATCTTGTCGCGCCAGATCTGGCCGAAGCCGATGAAGAAGCGCTGGTCGCCGGTGAAGCCGTCGATCACCGGCGCTGCCTTGCCGCCGAGCGAGAGCTGGTAGGCGAGGTAGGCGATCGAGGCGCCGCCGAGGTCGCCGATGTTCTCGCCGATGGTCAGCGCGCCCTGGACCTTCTGGCCCGGCAGCGGCTCGTACTGGTCGTACTGGCTGATCAGCGCCTTGGTGCGCTTCTCGAAGTTGGTGCGGTCCGTTTCGGTCCACCAGCTCTGCAGCAGGCCGTTGCCGTCGTACTTGGAGCCCTGGTCGTCGAAGCCGTGGCCGATCTCGTGGCCGATCACCGCGCCGATGCCGCCGTAGTTCACGGCGTCGTCGGCCGCCGCGTTGAAGAACGGCGGTTGCAGGATCGCGGCCGGGAACACGATCTCGTTCATGCCCGGGTTGTAGTAGGCGTTGACGGTCTGCGGCGTCATGAACCATTCGTCGCGGTCGATCGGCTTGCCGAGCTTGCCGAGCTGGTACTCGTGCTCGAAGGCGGCCGAGCGCATCAGGTTGCCCACCAGGTCATCGCCGGCGATGGTCAGGCTCGAGTAGTCGCGCCACTGTTTCGGGTAGCCGATCTTCGGCGTGAACTTGCCGAGCTTGACCAGCGCCTGCTGCTTGGTCTCCTCGCTCATCCATTCGAGCGAGCGGATGCTCTGTTCGTAGGCCTTGACCAGGTTGGCGACCAGCACGTCCATGCGCGCCTTGGCCTCGGGCGGGAAATGCCTGGCGACGTAGATCTTGCCGAGCGACTCGCCGAGCGAGCCTTCCACGCCCTCGACCGCGCGCTTCCAGCGCGGGCGGTTTTCCTGGATGCCGCGCAGCGCCTTGCCGAAGAACGCGAAGTTCTCGTCGACGTAGGGCTTGGACAGGTAGGGCGAGTAGCTCTTGATCAGGTGCCAGCGGAAATAGGTCTTCCAGGTGCCCAGCGACTGCGCCTTGAGCTGCTCGGCGAAGCCGGTGACCGCGCTGGGCTGCATGACGATGACGGCGTCGTTGGTGGCGCCGGCCGCGCGCAGGTACGCCGCGAAATCGAAGCCCGGGGTGAGGGCGCCGACCTTGGCGATCGCATGCTTGTTGTAGGTCTTGTCGTCGTCGCGGCTTTCCACGCGCGTCCAGTACTTCTTCGCCAGTGCCGTCTCCAGCGCCATGATGGCCCGGGCGCTCTTCGCGGCGTCCTTGTCGCCGGCCATGCCGAGCACTTTCTCGACGTGGGCGACGTAGGCGGCGCGCAGGTCCTTGAACTTGGCTTCATCGAGCAGGTAGTAGTCGCGGTCCGGCAGGCCCAGGCCCGACTGGAACAGGTACACGATGTATTCCGTCGGCTGCTTGG
>JANNJX010000279.1:0-3155 GCA_031396005.1 Burkholderiales bacterium | reverse complement strand
AAGGATGGCCATGGAAACGCAATCAATCGTTCGCGGCGTGCGCCTGTCGGTGGACAAGGGCCGGCTCGTTGCCGACCTGATCCGCGGCAAGAAGGTCGATCAGGCCCGCGACATCCTGAAGTTCACGCAGAAAAAAGCCGCCGGCATCGTGCTGAAGGCGCTCGACAGTGCCATCGCCAATGCCGAGCATAACGACGGCGCCGACATCGATGAACTCAAAGTCAAGACCATCTATGTCGAGCAAGGCACCACGCTGAAGCGTTTCTCCGCGCGCGCCAAGGGCCGCGGCAACCGCATCAGCAAGGGCACCTGCCATATCTACGTCACCGTCGGCAACTGACGACAGGAACAAATACATGGGACAAAAGATCCATCCGATCGGTTTCCGTCTTCCGGTCACCCGTGCCTGGTCGTCGCGCTGGTTCGCCAACAACCGCAACTTCAGCCAGATGCTGGCCGAAGACCTGAACGTTCGCGACTACCTGAAGAAGAAGTTGAAGAATGCCGCGGTCGCGCGCATCCTGATCGAGCGTCCGGCCAAGAACGCGCGCATCACGATTTACTCGGCGCGCCCGGGTGTCGTTATCGGCAAGAAGGGCGAGGACATCGAAGCGCTGAAGCTCGAACTCGCCAAGCGCCTGGGCGTGCCGGTGTCGGTGAACATCGAAGAGATCAGGAAGCCTGAGATCGACGCGCAACTGATCGCCGACAGCATCACCCAGCAGCTCGAAAAGCGCATCATGTTCCGCCGCGCGATGAAGCGCGCGATGCAGAACGCGATGCGCCTGGGCGCGCAGGGCATCAAGATCATGTCGTCGGGCCGCTTGAACGGCATCGAGATCGCACGCTGCGAGTGGTACCGCGAAGGTCGCGTGCCGCTGCACACACTCAAGGCCGACATCGATTACGGGTTCTCGGAAGCCAAGACCACCTACGGTGTCATCGGCGTCAAGTGCTGGGTCTATCGCGGCGACCGTCTGGGAGTGGGAGAAGCGCCTGTGGCCCCGCCGCCGGGCGAAGACGACCGCCGTGGCCCGCGCCGCGGCCCGCGTGGTGATCGTCCGGGCGGCGATCGTCCACCGATGGGGGCACCGCGTGGCCGTGCGCCTGAGCGCAACGAGCGCCCGGCCGATGCCGGCGCGCCAGGAGTGGGCACCGGTGCTGGCGCTGCTGTCGATGCAACCAAGCCCGCCGTCAAGCGCGTTCGCAAGGCGCCCACGCCCGCGTCCGGCGCGTAAGGAAAAGAGAACAACATGCTGCAACCCAATCGCCGCAAGTTCCGCAAGGAACAAAAAGGTCGCAACACCGGCGTCGCCACGCGCGGCGCCAAGGTGTCGTTCGGCGACTTCGGCCTGAAGGCCACCGAGCGCGGCCGCCTCACGGCGCGCCAGATCGAAGCCGCGCGTCGCGCCATTTCGCGTCACATCAAGCGCGGCGGCCGCATCTTCATCCGCATCTTCCCCGACAAGCCGGTCTCGCAGAAGCCAGCCGAAGTCCGCATGGGCAACGGCAAGGGCAACCCGGAGTACTGGGTCGCCGAAATCCAGCCGGGCAAGGTCCTCTACGAATTGAACGGCGTGCCCGAGCAACTGGCGCGCGAAGCGTTCACGTTGGCCGCAGCCAAACTGCCGCTGTCGTGCACCTTCGTCGCCCGCCAGGTCGGCGCCTGATCGGAGTCATCGAATGAAAGCATCTGAACTGCGCGTCAAGGATGTCCCGGCGCTCGAGAAGGAGGTGAGCGATCTGCTGAAGGCCCATTTCGGCCTGCGCATGCAGAAGGCCACGCAACAGTTGACGAACCATTCCCAGCTCGGCAAGACGCGCCGCGACATCGCGCGCGCCAAGACCTTGCTGGCTCAGAAGAAAAAGGAGGCCGCCAAGTGACGAGCACCGTTCCCCTCACCGCCGAGCACGGCGCTGGCAAAGTCGTCCGCACCTTCGTCGGCAAGGTCGTTTCCGACAAGCGCACCAAGACCGTCACCGTATTGGTCGAGCGCCGCACGATGCACGAGCTCTACGGCAAGATCGTTGGCAAGTCTAGCAAGTACCACGCGCATGACGAAAAGGGCGAGTACAAGGCGGGCGATGTGGTCGAGATCACAGAGAGTCGGCCGATTTCGAAGACCAAGTCGTGGATCGTCACGCGCCTCGTGAAGAAGGCCGAAGTCGTTTAAGACCCCTGACCCGCACATCACGGCTGGACGCGACACACTCGCTTCCAGCCGTTGTTCCTTCACCCCTCAGGAGAGACGCACATGATCAAGGTTGGCGACAAGCTGCCCGCGGGCAAGCTGCAGGAGTTCATCGAAGTCGAAGGCAATGGCTGCTCGATCGGCCCGAACACCTTCGACGTGGCGGCGCTGACTGCCGGCAAGAAGATCGCCGTCTTCGCGCTGCCGGGTGCCTACACCCCCACCTGCTCGGCCAAGCATGTGCCGGGCTATGTGGCCAACCACGACAAGCTCAAAGCGGCAGGCATCGACGAGGTCTGGTGCGTCTCGGTCAACGACGCCTTCGTGATGGGCGCCTGGGGTCGTGACCAGCGCACGGCCGGCTTGATTCGCATGATGGCCGACGGCAGCGCCGACTTCGCCAAGGCGACGGGCCTGACGCTCGACCTCGCCGCGCGCGGCATGGGCCTGCGCAGCAACCGCTACTCGATGCTTGTCGTCGATGGCGTGGTCAAGACGCTCAACGTTGAAGCGCCCGGTAAATTCGAGGTCAGCGACGCTGACACGATGTTGAAACAGGCCAAAGAGGTGCTCGCCTGAACAAGGACTGACGCGCGGCTTTGCGGGCCGCGTGAAATCCGTCTAGAATCTGTGCTTCGCCTTTTCGGGGGTTCCCTCGATCAGGCCTTTTACCCACACCACGGGTCCAAGACTGCCCCTGACGCAAGTCAGTCGCAAGTTGGGAACAAAAAATGATCCAAATGCAATCGCGGCTCGATGTCGCGGACAACACGGGCGCGAAAACCGTCCAGTGCATCAAGGTGCTCGGCGGCTCGAAGCGCCGCTACGCCGGCATCGGTGACGTGATCAAGGTCAGCATCAAGGAATGTGCGCCGCGCGGCCGCGTCAAAAAGGGCGAGGTCTACAGCGCCGTGGTGGTTCGCACCGCCAAGGGCGTGCGCCGCCAGGACGGCTCGCTGGTCA
>JANNJX010000161.1:0-1976 GCA_031396005.1 Burkholderiales bacterium | reverse complement strand
CCGGTGCCGGTGACGCCGAGCACGGGCGCCTTCGACAACTTCGCGGCATCGTGCAGGGCAGCCTTCACCTTCGCGTCGGCGCTGCCGTTCTCGAGCGTCGTGATCAGTTGCGCCAGCGAGCGCCACGCCGCTTCACCGTGGCCGACGATGGCATCGATCGATGCCGGCGCGGCAGACGGCACCGCATCGCAGCGCACCACCATCTCGCCGATCATCCCCTGCAGCCCCATGCGCTGACCGTCTTCCGGGCTGAAGATGCGCACGCCCTGCTCGGCGAGTTCGCGAATTTCCGCCGGCACGATGACGCCGCCGCCGCCGCCGAAGACCTGGATGTTGGCGCCGCCGCGCGCGCGCAGCAGTTCCACCATGTACCTGAAGTACTCGACATGCCCACCCTGGTACGAGCTGACGGCGATGCCTTGCACGTCTTCCTGCAGCGCCGCGGTCACCACCTCGTCGACCGAGCGGTTGTGGCCGAGGTGGATGACTTCTGCGCCCATGCCCATCAGGATGCGGCGCATGATGTTGATGGCGGCGTCGTGGCCGTCGAACAGCGACGCCGCGGTGACGAAGCGCACCTTGTGCTTCGGGCGGTAGGCGGCCAGGGCTTTGTAGTCGGCGACAAGCTCGGTCATGGCGTCGTTCCAGGCAGAGGGAGCAGTAAAAGTTACATTGACGTTAACGTCAATTGCCGATGATGCCACCGCCGCTGCACTGCCAGGCTGTTGGCGCGGCCCTTGGTTTGCGAGGGGCGACGGCGCGGCGCTTTTCTGCACAATCGCTGCTCATGCCGACGCTGCCCACGCCGCAACCCGCCACGCCGCCCGCGCTGCGCGAGTTGGCACTCGTCGTGCCGCACCGCACGGCCGCCGGTCAGGCGGCGCTGACGCGGCGCACGCGCGAGCTGACGCCGCGGCAGCGCACGGCGCTGTTCATGGTTGATGGCAAGCGCAGCGTCGACATCGTGCTCGCGCTGGCGTCGCAAGCCGGCGCCAAGGCCACTGATTTTTCCGATCTGGTGACGCTCGGTCTGGTCTGCACGCCGGGGCTGCCGGTGGCGGCGGTGCTGGGCGACTCGTCGATGCTGCCGTCGTCGCAGTCGCTGCACGGCGATTCGAGCTGGTCGCAGCTGCCGGAAGAAGACACCGTGCTGCACACCACCGACGGGCCGCTGATCGAAGCGCGCGCGCTGCTCGTGCGCGCCGTGCGCAGCGCCGCGCCGCTGGCCGGCGCGCTGACGCTGCGCCGCTTGAAGCGCGCCAGCACACGGGCCGAGCTCGAAGCGCTGCTCGACGAGGTGGAGCAGCGCCTGCGCAAACCGCACCGCAGCGTCATCGCCGCGCAGACGCTGCGCCATGTGCGGCATCTGCTGACGCTGCCGGCAACAACGTACCCGGCGCCGCTGGGAATCAGATGAGCCCCCGGCTCACTTCGTTCGCGCCCCCCGAGGGGGGTCGTGCCCTTCGGGCGGCCGTGCGGGCACCGCGGTGAGTTTCCTCGCCATCGACATCGGCAACACGCGCCTGAAGTGGGCGCTGTACGACGCGGCTCATCCCGGCGCGCTGATGCAGGCCAGCGGCGCGGTGTTCCTGGAGACGATCGATCAGTTGGCGGAGCAGGAATGGCAGGCCCTGCGCGCGCCGACGTCGATGCTCGGCAGCAACGTGGCCGGCGACGCGGTGCGGCGGCGTGTCGAAGAGCAGTTGGAGCTGTGGGACATCGAGCCGCGCTGGACCGTGCCCGGCGCGCAGGCCGCCGGCGTCATCAACGGCTACGACCACCCGACGCGACTGGGCGCCGACCGCTGGGCGGCGCGGGCCGGCGCCCGCTGGCATGTGCTGCAACGCGATGGCACGCCCCGTCCTGCGCTCGTGGTGATGGTCGGTACCGCGGTCACGGTCGATTCACTCGACGCCGAGGGCCGCTTCCTCGGCGGCCTGATCCTGCCCGGCTTCGGCCTGATGCTGCGCGCGCTC
>JANNJX010000139.1:0-4810 GCA_031396005.1 Burkholderiales bacterium | reverse complement strand
CTTCGCGCGCCGACTCGATCGACACCGGCTCGAACTCCATCATCCCGGACGCGCGCGGGACGTAAGCGGTTTTTTGCGGGACACGGCGCTTGGCAGACATGACTCGCACTATTTTGTTCGGCCCCTGCCGCGGTCCGGCGGGAATGTGTCACACCGCGCAGGGCTTTCAGGCGCCGGCGTGGTGCAATTTCCGGCGCAGATCGGGCTCGGCCGCCAGTCGCCCGACTGGGGTGCCGCGCCAGTTGCGCAAGGTGACGTTCGACAGCTCGGCCAGCAGCGAGCGCTCGGCATCGTGGCGCGCCACACCCAGCGCGTCGAGCAGCGCTACCACCGCGACCTCGCTGGCGCGGGCGTTGTTGCCGTCGTCCATCTTCAGCGCCAATCCCCAGCCGGCGTCGGGCAGCGCAGCGCAGTACATGCCTTCGGCGCCGACCTTGCAGAACACGCGCTCGCCGAACAAGCCCATGAGGCGTGTGTCGAGCCGTCCGCTACCGCCGACCATGAACGGCGCTGCGGCCACGGCGGCGCGCAATCGACGGGCTGCGGCAGCACGGCCGGCCGTGAGGCCCTGGCCCGTGGCCACCCGCGCGAAGGCCCGCGCGAGCTGCGTCAAGGCGATGCCGAACGTCGGTATCGAGCAACCATCGGTGGCCCGCGGCGCTTTCGCCAGATCGCAGCCGGTGGCGCTTTCGACGGCGGCGTTGACCTCGCGCATCAGCGCGTGTTCCGGCTTCACGTAGCCGCCGAGGAAGGCACGCGGGTCGCGCTCGCCGGCCATCACGCAACCCAGGCAGACGAAGCCGGCATGTTTGCCGGAACAGTTGTTGTGCAGCGCGCTCGGCGTGGTGCCCGCGGCGGCCAGCGCGAGCTTGGCTGCTTCGTTGTACGGCCAGTGCACGCCGCATTCGAGCACGCTGTCGTCGAGGCCGGCCTTGGACAACATCGAGGCGGCCGCGCGCACATGCGCCGGCTCGCCCTCGTGCGATGCGCAGGCCAGCGCCAGCTCGTCGTCGGTCAGGCCCAAGCGCTCCGCCGCGCCGCTTTCCACCAGCGGCAGGGCCTGCAGGATCTTGATCGCCGAGCGCGGATAGACCGGGCGGTCGACGTCGCCGCGCACAGCGACGACAGCGCCGGCGGCATCGATTACGGCGTATGCGCCACGATGGAACGATTCGACGATGTCGCCGCGCCAGGCTTCAACCAGGATGGGGTTCATTGGGGGTCTTCCTTGGTCGACAAGCAGCCGCCGCACACGGCATCTCCGTATCTTCCCCAAACCACATGGGGTTACCTACACAAGTGCCGTGCAGCGTTCTATATTCTGCGCCGGCGGTCTATCTCGAACGCCCGTTTCAACACGAACAGGAGAGATTCCATGAAGTCGTTCTCCCTCTGCGCGGTCGCCGCTGCCGCCACGCTTTGCCTGGCCGCTACGTCCGCATCGGCTCAGCAAAACATCGAAAAGCTGAAGCAAATGCGCGTCGCCACCACGGACCTCAACCTGCCGGTGGTGGCGCAGGGCGGCGCCAACGCCGCAGCGATCCGCGAAAACCTGAAGCGCATCAAGATGCCCGACGGCTTCAGGATCGAGCTGTTCGCCATCGTGCCCGATGCGCGCCACATGGCCGTCGGCCCTTCCACCAACATGCTGTTCGTCGGCACGCGAAAGACCAGCGTCTATGCGGTCACCGACCGCAACTCCGACGGCATTGCCGACGAGGTCAAGTCCTTTGCGCCGGGCCTGAATTTCAAGGTGCCCAACGGCGTCTGCTGGACCAAGGACGGGTTCCTGATCGTCGCCGAGCACAACCGCGTGCTCAATTTCCCCGCTGCCGAGTTCTTCTATGAGGGCCCGGACGTTGCGGTGATCGAGGTGGCGGCGCAGGGCAAGCTGATCCCGCCGGAAGAGGAGAGCTACAACCACGGTGCGCGCACCTGCCGCGTCGGTGACGATGGCAAGCTCTACATCACGCTCGGCCAGCCCTTCAACGTGCAGCCGAAGGACAAGGTGGCGTCGTACGAACAACTGGGCATCGGCGGCATGGTGCGCATGAACGCCTTCGACGGCTCGGGCCGCGAAGTCGTGGCGCGCGGCGTGCGCAACTCGGTCGGCATGGACATCAACCCCAAGGACAAGACCGTTTGGTTCACCGACAACCAGACCGACGGCATGGGCGACGAGACGCCGCCGGGGGAGTTGAACCGCATCACCAAGACCGGCGGCGAACACTTCGGCTATCCGTTCATCCACGGCAACAACATCCAGATCGCCGGCACGGCGGCCGCGCCGGACTTGAAGGACATGAAAGCGCCGGCCGCGTGGACGAAGCCGCAAATCGAGTTCCCGGCGCACCAGGCGCAGCTCGGCATGACCTTCTACAACGGCAAGCAGTTCCCGGCGGCGTATCAGGGTGGCATCTTCGTCGCCGCGCACGGTTCGTGGAACCGCACCAAGGCCAGCGGCGGCCTGATCAACTTCGTCTCGGTGAAAGCCGATGGCACGGCCGACAAGAGCACGGTCTTTGCCGAAGGCTTCCTCGACAGCGAGACCGGCAGCTACCGCGGCCGGCCGGTCGATGTGGCGGTGTGGAAGGACGGCTCGCTGCTCGTCTCCGACGACTACGCGGGCGCGATCTACCGCATCAGCTACAAGCCATGACGTTGGTGAGAAAGGTCGCGGCCATCGCGGCCTTGTCGTGGCTCTCGGCCGCGTCGGCGCAAACCGCGCCGGCGCGGCCGGCGGCGCTCGGCCAGTGCAGCACCTGCCACGGCGTCAACGGCGTGTCGACGCTGCCCAACGCGCCGCACCTGGCCGGGCAGCCGGCCATCTACCTGGCCGAGCAGTTGAAGGCGTATCGCAGCGGCAAGCGCGCGAACGAAGTCATGGCCGTCATCGCCAAGCCGCTGTCCGATGCCGACATCGATGCGCTCGCGGCGTGGTACGCAGCCATCAAGTTCGAAGTCAAAAGTCCTTGAACGCACGCGCGTGACGCTGCCGTGACAATGGGCGCATGCCGCCCGTTGCCCTGGCCCTCGTGCTGACCGCGGCGCTGTTGCACGCGCTGTGGAACATCGCAGCGAAAAAGGCCGGCGGCAACCACCATTTCGCGCTGCTGTCGGTGTTGATGACCGTCGTGCTGTGGGCGCCGGTGGCACTGTGGTTCGGCATCGGCGAGTGGCAGCGTTGGGGGCTCATCGAGTGGACGGCGCTCGGAGCGAGCGCGTTGGTGCACGTGCTGTACTTCACCGTGCTGCTCACCGGCTATCGCAAGGCCGACCTGACCGTCGTCTACCCGGTGGCGCGCGGCAGCGGACCGCTGCTGGCGTCGATCGGCGCGGTGCTGGTGCTCGGCGAGACGATCACGCTGCTCGGCGCGGCCGGCATCCTGGCCGTCTGCGGCGGCGTGTTCCTGATCGCCGGCGGGCCGAAGCTGTGGCAGGGCAGCGGTACTGCGCATGCCAATTGCCAGGCACATGCGCTGTCGCATGCGCGGGCGCTGGCCGGCGTGCGCTGGGGCGCAGCCACCGGCGCGCTGATCGCAGGCTACACGCTGATCGACGGCTACGCCGTCAAGGTGCTGCTGATCGGCCCGGTGTTGGTGGACTACGTCGGCAACGTGCTGCGCGTGCCGATCCTCGCGCCGGCGGCCGTGCGCGATTGGCGAGGTTTTGTCGATGCCTCACGCTTGCAGTGGAAACACGCGCTGGTGGTCGCCGTGCTCGGCCCGCTGGCCTACATCCTGGTGCTGTACGCGTTGAAGTTGGCGCCGCTGTCGCACGTGGCGCCGGCGCGCGAGGTCTCGATGCTGTTCGCCGCGCTGATCGGCGGCTGCCTGCTCGGCGAGGGCGACCGCGCGCTGCGGCTCGTCGGCGCCGCCTGCATCGCGCTGGGGGTGATGGCGCTCGCGTCAGCGTGAGCCAGGCGCTGCGCCCACAATCGGCGCATGGATTCGTTGTCGCAACTGGCGCTCGGCGCCGCCATCGGCGTCGCCGTCATGGGCCGCCGCACAGCCTTGTGGAAGGCCGCCGCCTGGGGCGCCGTGGCCGGCACGCTGCCCGACCTCGATGTCTTCATCGACCACGGCGACCCCATCCGCAACATGGTGCTGCATCGCGCCGAAACCCACGCCCTGTTCTGGCTGACGCTGTTCTCGCTGCCGTTCGCGGCGGCGGTGGCGAAGCTGCACGGCCAGTGGCCGCTGTGGCGACGATGGTGGCTCGCGCTCTGGCTGGGGCTGCTCACGCACCCACTGCTCGACGCGATGACGGTCTACGGCACGCAGCTCGGCCTGCCCTTCACCAACCATCCCTTCGGCGTCGGCAGCATCTTCATCATCGACCCGGTGTACACGCTGCCGCTGCTGCTCGGCACTGCGATCACGCTGGCGACGACACGCCTGCGCGCCAACCTGCTCGGCCTGGTGCTCAGCACCGCCTATCTGGGCTGGGGCGTGGCCGCGCAGCAGCACGTCACCAACGTCGCCGAGAGCGCGCTGACGCGCCAGGGCATCGCCGCCGAGCGCGTGCTGGTCACGCCCACCGCTTTCAACACGGTGGCGTGGCGCGTCGTCGTCATGCAGCGCGAGCACTACCTCGAAGGCTTCTACTCGCTGCTCGACGAGCAACGCACGATTGTCTTCGAGCGTTTCGATCGCGGCGCTGCGCTCGAGGGTGAGGTCAGCGGCATCGCAGGCTATCAACGCATCCGCGACTTCAGCCGAGGCTTCTACGCGCTGCGGCAACAGGGTCCGCGCGTGCTCATCAGCGATCTGCGCATGGGCCAGGAGCCGACGTACACGTTCACCTTTGC
>JANNJX010000093.1:0-3141 GCA_031396005.1 Burkholderiales bacterium | reverse complement strand
GTGTGGAGCGCGTTCGGGGGGGGGGCGCTGGACGCCGGTTTCCAGGTCCTCGGCTACAGCTCGCTGGCGCTGTTCCTGTTCTTCTGCGGGCTGGTGCGGCTGGTCGTCGCAGCGCGTGACCGCGGCGACGGGCCGGCCGTCGCCGCGGCGCAGAAGCTGATCGCCGAACATGAGATGGGCGAGTTGTTCAAAGTGCTCGGTCTCGTCAAAGGCGCGCCACCGTTCGATTGCTTCGGCTTCAGCGACGGCGACCGCTCGCACCGCCTCTAGACCACCATGCTGCGCTGGCTGCTCGTCTTCGTCATCGCCTTCGTGCTCTTCAACACGATGGCCGGCTGGCTGCGCCGCATCGGCCTGGGCCGCCTGCCGGGCGACTTCGGCTTTCGCTGGAAGGGCCGCGAGGTCTTCGTGCCGCTGGCGAGCAGCGTCGTCTTGAGCCTGCTGGCGGCGGGGATCGCGTGGTTGATCTGATGGTCAGCGTCATTCGCTGATCGTCCAGCCGTGCTGGCATTTGCGGCAGCGCACCTCCAGCGTTTGCTTCGCATCGTTCTCGGACTCGACGGCAAAACGGCCATAGGCCTTGCACTGCGGGCAATCGGCCTGGTGGGCGGCGGCCTCGGCATGACTCAGAAAGTACAGGTAGCGCCGCAGCCCCCACAAACCGATGAACACACACAGCGCGATCGCCGCCAGGTTCACCGCTTGATCGCTCCAGGCGCGGTTGCTGCCCAAGGCCTCGAACGCGGCGAACAGTCCGATCAGGCAGAAGAAGGTGAGCACCAGATGGGCGTGGCTTTGCAGCAGCTCGCGCTCGTACCACTTGCGAAAGCCGTGTTTGCGGATGCCTTCGGCGAGCTTCATGGCTCGCCGATCGTCAAGGTATCGAGATCCATGGCTCGCCGATCGTCAGGTCATCAACTTCATAACGAACGGATGTTGTCACAACGCCCCCAGCCGCGCGCGTCGCACCGCCTCGCCGATCGCCGGGCCTAACGCTCCCGCGGCGACAGCCTGCGCGGCGGCGGCCGTGGCATCGACCGCGAGCACGGCACGCAGCGCGGCTGACAAGCGTGCGCGCTGCGGGTACGGCTCGTCTTCGCGCCCAGCGCGGCCGCGCGCATCGCACTCGCAGGCCCACAGCGCCTGCTCGAAGCGCTCGGGCCGGCGCAGTGCGTCGCAGCGCTCCAGCAGGCGCAGTGTGGCCGCGGCGTCGAGGGCTTCGCTGCGGTGGATGTTGCCGTGCTCGCGGGCGACGATCTCGCCCAGTTCGCGGCACTCAGCCGGCACGCGCAGGCGTTCGGCCAGCGCAGCGGCCAGTCTCACGCTGCGCGCTTCGTGGGCGATGTGGCGCGGCCAGTCGTCGCGCGGCGTCGTGCCTTTGCCGAGGTCGTGCACGAGGCAGGCGTAGCGCACCGGCAGCGGCGCGGCAATGCGCGCGCTGGTGTCGAGCACCATCATCAGGTGCACGCCGGTGTCGATTTCGGGGTGATGCTCGGCTGGCTGCGGCACGCCCCACAGGCGATCCACTTCCGGCAGCAGGCGGGCGAGGGCGCCGCAGTCGCGCAGCACGGCAAACATGCGGCTCGGCTCGCCTTCCATCAACCCGCGCGAGAGTTCCTGCCAGACGCGCTCGGGCACCAGCGCATCGACCTCGCCGGCTTGCACCATCGCCCGGCACAGCGCGAGCGTTTCAGCGGCAACGGTGAAGCGCGGCCAACGCGCACCGAATCGTGCCAGGCGCAGGATGCGCACCGGGTCTTCAGCGAAAGCCTGCGACACGTGGCGCAGCACGCCGGCGTGCAGGTCTGCCACGCCGTGGAAAGGGTCGATCAGCGCGCCGTCGCCGTCCTGTGCGATCGCATTGACCGTCAGATCGCGCCGCCGCAGATCGTCTTCGAGCGTGACGCTCGGGTCGGCATGGACGACGAAGCCGCGATACCCCGGCGCCGACTTGCGCTCGGTGCGCGCCAGCGCGTACTCCTCGCGCGTCTGCGGGTGCAGGAAGACGGGGAAGTCTTTGCCGACCGGCGTGTAGCCCTGCGCCAGCAGTTGCTCCGGTGTCGCGCCGACGACGACCCAGTCGCGGTCATCGTGCGGGATGCCGAGCAGGCGGTCGCGCACGGCGCCGCCCACTTGGTAGGTTTTCATGCTGAAACGGCCGAGAGATCCGCGCGACCGCCGCCGAACTGGCTTTGCCAGGCCGCTGACGGTGCCCCCTCGGGGGGAGGCGGCGAAGCCGCTTCAGGGGGGATCACGTCAGCGCCGCGCCATGGCGCGCAACGCATCGAGCTTGGTCCGCCCATCGGTGCGCCCCAGATACCCCGGCGCAATCGCTGACAGCGCCGTCGGTGTGATGTCGAGCGATGCCAAGCCCGGCAGCTTGCCGCTGGCAATGTTCGGCACCTTCGTCGAATCGAGGTTGTCGCGCGACATCAGCGGCTCACCCGGCAGCAACTCCATCGCCAGCGCTTGCAGTTTGCCGATCGCCAACGGCAGCGGCAGGACAGGCCGCGCGTTGCCGGACCAGCGGCCGGCGGCGCGCACGATGTCGGCCAGCGTCATCACCTCGGGCCCCGTGCATTCGATCGTCTGGCCGATCGTCTCGGGCCGTTGCAGGCAGCGCACAACGGCCTCGGCCACGTCCTCGACCCACACCGGCTGGAACTGCGCGTCGCTGCCTGCCAGCGGCATCAGCGGAAACACGGCCTGCAATGCAGCAAAGGTGTTGAGCAGCTTGTCTTCGGCGCCGAACATCACCGAGGGCCGCAGCAGGGTCACATCGAGGCCCGAGGCCTTCCATGCGGCTTCGCCGGCGGCCTTGCTGCGCAGGTAGTTCGACGGCTCGCCGCTGCCGCTGACGCCGAGCGCGCTGACATGCACGACGCGCTTCAAGCCCACCGCGTGGCACGCGCGTGCGATGCGCTGCGGCAGCGCGGCGTGCACCTGCAGAAACTCGCGCTCGCTGCCGTGCAGGATGGCGATCAGATTGACCAAGGCATCGCAGTCGGCCAGCGTGCGCACCAGCGCCTTGTCGTCCAGCACATCCGTCACGCGCACTTCGACCGTCGGCAAAAGGCGCACACGGTTGCCGTGCGCCGCGCGTCGCGTCGGCACGACGACGTTGATGCTGCCGCCGCCGTC
>JANNJX010000046.1:0-5966 GCA_031396005.1 Burkholderiales bacterium | reverse complement strand
GTTGTTGCCGAATTCGGCATGCGCGTCGAGCGGCAAGTGATACGCAAACAGGTTGATGCCATGGGCCATCAGCCGCTTCACCCGTTCAGCCAGCCAGCCGGTGAGTCGCCCGTCCTGGCCGCGCCAGAACAGGCCGTGATGCACCAGGACCGCATCGGCCTTCGCTGCGATCGCGGCGTCGATCAGCGCCCGGCTCGCGGTCACGCCCGACACCAGGCGCAGGACCTCGGCGCGGCCCTCGACCTGCAGACCGTTCGGCCCATAATCCTTGAAGCGTTCCACCGCCAGCAGCGTGGCGAGGTAGCTCTCGATTTGATAACGCGCGGCCATATTCATTCAGTCTCTCATGCGTCGACTCTGGTTGATCTTCTCCCAAGCCGTCACCGTGGCGCTGGCGCTGCTTTTCGTCGTCGCCACGTTGAAGCCGGAGTGGCTCAACCGTTCGCCGGGACAGATGTTGCCGCAGATCGTCTCGATCAGGACGGCGCCCGACAGCGCGACCACGAGCGCCGTGCCCGGCAGCCTCGCCGCCGCCGCGCAGCGCGCCGCGCCGGCCGTCGTCAGCATCGCCGCCAGCAAAGCGCCGCAAGGCAACCCGCACGCCGACGACCCGTGGTTCCGCTTCTTCTTCGGCCAGCGCGGCGCACCGCCGGACCTGGAGCCGCAGCGCGGCCTCGGCTCGGGCGTGATCGTCTCGGCCGAAGGCTACTTGATCACCAACCACCATGTTGTCGACGGCGCCGACGAAATCGAAGTCCTGCTGGCCGATGGCCGTCAGGCGCAAGCCAAGCTCGTCGGCACCGATCCGGAAACCGACGTGGCGCTGCTCAAGATCAGTCTCGACAAACTGCCCACCGTCACTTTCGGCGACTCGGCGCGACTGCACGTCGGCGACACGGTGCTCGCCATCGGCAACCCGTTCGGCGTGGGCCAGACGGTCACCTCGGGCATCGTCAGCGCGCTCGACCGCCGCGGCCTGGGTTTGAACACGTTCGAGAACTTCATCCAGACCGACGCTGCCATCAACCCGGGCAACTCCGGCGGCGCGCTGGTAGACGGCAGCGGCAACCTGGTCGGCATCAACACGGCGATCTTCTCGCGCTCGGGTGGCAGCCTGGGCATCGGCTTTGCTATTCCCGCAGCAACCGCACGCTCGGTGATGGAGGGTCTGATCAAGGACGGCAAGGTGATCCGCGGCTGGATCGGCGTCGAGCCACGCGACCTTACGCCCGACATGGCCGACACGCTGCGCCTGCCGGTCAGGAGCGGCGTGCTCATCACCGGCGTGCTGCAGGACGGGCCGGCCAGCAGCGGCGGCGTGCAGCCGGGCGATGTCGTCGTGCGCATCGGCGACACCGCCGTCGCCAACACTGCCGAGCTGCTCAACGCCGTGGCCTCGCTGCCGCCCGGCAGCAACGCCGCCATCGCCGTGCAGCGCGGCGACAAAGTGGTGGCGGTGACCGTCAAGGTGGGGCAACGCCCGCCGCGCCGGCAGGCCGCGCAATGACGTTGAGACTGCATGAAGTCACTGCATCGTTGTTTCTCGGCTCTCGTGTTGGCCGCATTGACCGCAAGCTCGGTCGCCGCCGAACCGACGACCACCGAAAAAGTCTCGTCGTACGCTCACGAACGCAAGAGCGAAGCCGTAGCCGAGGGCAAGCGCCTGATCGCCGAGGCCGACAAGAAGATCGCCGAGATGAAAAAGCAGACGCGGCACCGCAGCGCCGAGGCCAGGGCCGCGCACGCGGCGACCATGAAAGGGCTGCAGGAGAAGAAAAAGGAAGCGCAAGTGCAGTTGACGAAGCTGCAGCGCGCGTCCAGCAAGACCTGGGACGCGACGAAGGAAGGTTTTGCCAATGCCTACCAGGCGATGCGGACGTCATTTGACAAGGCGACGAGCAATAGCAACGATGCGAAGTGACGAGGCAGCACTGACCTATCGCGCAAGGTCAGGCGCACAAGACAGAAACGATCAGCATCTTCGAGGGCGCGGGCAAGGCAGCCGCGTATCGCAAGATCAATCCAACTGGAGCCGTGCCCGCCATCGTTCTCGCCGACGGGCGGGTTGTGGCAGCGATTACTCGATTGCCGAAATGTCGTTGTTCGCGTACGCGAGCCGGTCCGAGGAAGCCGATATTGCGTTGGCACCCTTTTCCGCTCTTCGCGCGTGGATAGAGCGCGTTGAGTCGCAACCTGGGTTTCTCGGCAGGGTCCATTCGTATGCGACAGATCCGCATTCGTTCGGTGAATTGCCGTAGGTCGAGCTGAGCACTGCGACTGGAGTTCGCTGGGCCGCGACTTCACGCCGGCTTCACACGAGTTGCACCGTGCCTTCCTAGCAGGTTCATCGCCGCGCGCGACCCTTGCGTTCGTTCCACCGACGGTCGGTGGCGCAACGCGCAAGGAGCGCCACGATGCCCCACACCTCCGAAGTCGATCTCGTCCGGCCGTCAACCTTTGTCGGTCGTTTCGTTCTGGCGATCGCCACATCGGCGGCCTCGCTCGTCGCCGCCGCGCTGCTCATCGCCTGGTCTCCGGCTCACGCCGACGACAGCGAGGCCGCGAAGCCCGAAGGCCCGTACTTCCACATCGCCAGCACCGACCCGGGTGTCGATCGGCTGCCGCTGAAAAGCACGAAGGTCGATGCGCGCATCGTTGGCCCGATCGCCGACGTGCGCGTGACGCAGCGCTACAAGAACGAGGGCCAGCGCACGATCGAGGCGAAGTACGTCTTCCCCGGATCGACCCAAGCCGCAGTGCATGCGATGACGGTGCGCCTGGGCGAGCGCGTGCTCGCCGCGACGATCCGCGAGAAACAGCGCGCCAGGCTCGAATACGAAGCGGCGAAGAGGCAAGGCAAGACCGCCGCGCTGCTCGACCAGCACCGGCCGAACGTCTTCCAGATGAACGTCGCCAATATCCTGCCCGGCGACGAAGTCGTGGTCGAGCTGCGCTACACCGAGTTGCTGCTGCCCACCGATGGCCGCTACCGTTTCGTCTACCCGACGGTGGTCGGGCCGCGCTACCACGTGGCCAAGAGCGAAGGCGGCACGTCGAGCTTTCCTTCGACAGCGCACTTGCCCGAAGGCCAATCGTCGAACACGGCATTCGATCTCAACGTCAGCTTCGCCTCGCCGCTGCCGGTGAGTGACATTGAATCGACATCGCACAAACTGGAAATCAAAGGCGAGGCAACCGCGCAAGCTGAAGTCGCGCTCGCCAACGAGGGCGCGCCGGCTGACAACCGCGACTTCATCCTCGACTTCCGGATGAGCAGCGCCAATACCGCCGGCGGCCTGACGCTCTACCCCGGCAGAGCAGGCGAAGACAACTACTTTCTAGCCCTCGTCGAGCCGCCGCGGGCCATCGCCACGGCGCAGATCAACCCGCGCGAGTACGTGTTCGTCGTCGACATCTCGGGCTCGATGCACGGCTTTCCGCTCGACACGGCGAAACAGTTGCTGCGCCATCTGATCGGCGGCCTGCGCGCCAGCGATTCGTTCAACGTGCTGCTGTTCTCCGGCAGCAACCGCATGCTGTCCAACACGCCGGTGCCGGCGACAGTGGCCAACGTCGAGCGTGCGATCGCGACCATCGAGCAACTGCGCGCGGGAGGAAGCACCGAGATCGTGCCGGCGCTGGAGCGCATTGCCGCGCTGCCGAAGAACCCGGAAGTCGCGCGCACGGTGATCGTCGTCACCGACGGTTATGTGACCGTCGAAGACCGCGTCTTCCAACTCGTGCGCAAGAACCTCGGCAACAGCAACGTCTTCGCCTTCGGCATCGGCTCGTCGGTGAACCGGCACCTGATCGAGGGCATCGCCCGCGCCGGCCAGGGCGAACCGTTCGTCGTCACCCAACCGGCGATGGCCGCCGCGCAAGCCGAGCGGCTGCGCAAGATGATCGACGCTCCCGTGCTGACCAGCGTGCGCGCGCGCTTCGACGGGCTCGATGTGTACGACGTCGAGCCGGCGCGGCTGGACGCGCTGCCAGATGTCCTTGGTGGCCGCCCCGTTGCGCTGTTCGGCAAATGGCGCGGCACACCGCAGGGGCAGTTCGTCCTCGAAGGCCGCGCCGCGAGCGGTGACTGGCAGCAGGTCGTGCCCGTGGTCACGCCCGACCCCGATGCCCAAGCGCTGCGCCTGCTGTGGGCCCGGCGCCGTATTCAGCAACTGTCGGACGAGGAAGCGCTGCGCGGCGGCAACTCGCAGCGCGACGCGATCACCACGCTCGGCCTGCAGCACAGCCTGCTGACGCAGTACACGAGTTTCATCGCCGTCGATCACGTCGTGCGCCACCTCGACGCCGACAACCGCGCCGTCAGCGTCAATCAGCCGTCGCCGCTGCCGCAGGGCGTGAGCAACAAGGCCATCGGCAACCTGGGCACGGCGGTGCCGAGCACGCCGGAGCCTGCCGCCTGGTTGGCCCTGCTCGTCGTGCTGGGTCTCGTCGCGGCCGGCGTGGGGTACGCGCGCCGCAGCATTGGCTCCCCCCGAAGCGACCTTCGGTCGCCTCCCCCCAGGGGGCGCCGCCAGCGGCCCGGCGGACCCGGTTCCGCGGTGGCCGCTTGGGCGCGACGCTTCGATGGGAGCAAGTGACATGTCGCAGGCGATCACCTCGCCCTGCCGCCCGGTGATCGTCACCGCGCCGGCGTGGCTGACGATTCACGCGCTGTCTCTCTGGCCGCACGGCGTCTGGGCGGCGCACCGCGTCGCCGACGGTTCCGACGATCCGCTCGGCGTGGCCGCCGCCGCTGCGTTGCTGCTGTGGCTGTGGCTTGCACGAGCCTCATTGCGCGCCACGCCGTGCCTGGCCTGGCTCGGCGCGGCCGGCGCGTTGACCCTCGCCGCAACAGCCGCGCTGTTCGTCGCCCCGCCGCTGGCCGCCGCGCTGCTCGCTGCGCTGGCGATCAGCGCGCATATGGTCGCCTGGCTGCCCGATCGCTCACCGCGCGCGGCGCTCGCCGGACTGGTGCTGCTCGCGCTGCCGCTGATCGCCTCACTGCAGTTCTATGCCGGCTACCCGCTGCGCGTCTTCACCGCGCAGTTCAGCGCCTGGCTGCTGCAAGCCGCGGGCATCGCCGCCGAGCGCAGCGGCGCGGCGATGACGGTGAACAGCCAACTCGTCATCGTCGATGCGCCGTGCTCGGGCGTGCAGATGGCATGGCTGGCGTACTTCGCGGCGTGCAGCGTTGCGCTGTTCACGCGGCAGCGCGATGGCGCCTTCCTGCGCCGGCTGCCGCTGGTCGGCGCTGCGGTGCTCACCGGCAACGTGCTGCGCAACACGACGCTGGTGGCGCTCGAAGCGCGGTCCGACGGCCTCGCGGCGTGGGCGCATGAGGCCATCGGCATCGTCTGGCTGGTGGTCGTGGTCGGCTTGGCAGTGCGACTGATGGCGCCGCGCCGCATCGGGAGTGCAGCATGAAGAAGACCTGGGCTCACCACGCCGCCGAGCAATGGCCGTTTGCGCTCGTCGCGCTGGTGTTGTGGTGCGCGATGCTGCCGCTGGCGCTGACGAAAACGCCGACGGCACCACCATCTGCCACGCACGGCGAGTGGCCGACGCAATGGCAGGGCGCGGCGCTGCAACCGCTGGCGCTGTCGGCCGTCGAACACCGCTTCGCCACGCAGTTCCCCGGCCGAATCGCGCGCTTCGCCGTCGCCGACGGCAGCGAGCTGGTGCTGCGCGAAGTCAACCGGCCAACGCGCATGCTGCACCCCGCGGCCGATTGCTGGCGCGGCATCGGCTGGCGCATCGAGGCGACGCGTCTGGAGGCCGATGCCGAGTCGCTGCTCTGGCGCTGCTTCGAAGCCACGCGCCCATCAGCCAATGGAATCCAGCGCGTGCGTGTCTGCGAGCGCATCGTCGATGCGCAAGGCCACGCCTTCACCGACACCTCGGCCTGGTTCTGGGCCGCGTCGTTGGACCGAAGCGCGGGCCCGTGGCGCGCGATCACGAAGGTGGAG
>JANNJX010000820.1:0-4036 GCA_031396005.1 Burkholderiales bacterium | reverse complement strand
GCAAGCCGCCGACATCGCCGCGCGCCTGGGCGACGGCCACCTGCCGCGCATCGCCTTGCTCACGCCCGGCCCGTACAGCGAAACCTATTTCGAGCATGCGACTCTCGCGCGCTACCTCGGCTTGTCGCTGGTCGAAGGCGCCGATCTCACCGCGCGCGGCAATCGTCTCTTCCTGCGCACGGTCGAGGGGTTGGAGCCGGTGCACGGCATCATCCGCCGCCTCGACGACGACTACTGCGATCCGCTCGAGTTGCGCCCTGACTCCGCGCTCGGCGTCGCCGGCCTGGTGCAGGTGGCGCGCGCCGGCAACGTGGTGATGGCCAATGCGCTGGGCAGCGGCTTTCTCGAATCGAGCGCGATGCAGGGCTTTCTGCCTGCCATCAGCCGCGTCCTGCTCGGCGAAGAGCTGGCGTTGCCGTCGCTGCCCACCTGGTGGTGCGGCGAAGACGCGGCGTGGCAGGCGGTGCGTGGCGTGCTGCCGGGGCGCGTGCTGCGCGCGGCCTTCCCCGGCCACCGCGACGGCGCGCTGCGCATGGCGCAGCCCGACGTGGCAGCACTGCAAGCCCGCATCGAAGCCGACCCCGATGCCTTCACCGTGCAAGGCCACATCGCGCCGTCGCGCGCTGCGCTGCCGCTGGCCGACGGCACGCTGGCCGCGCTGCCAGCGATGCTGCGCGTCTATGCGATCGCCGACAGCGCAGAGCGCTGGTACGTGCTGCCCGGCGCGTTGACGCGCGTGGCCACGAGCGCGCCGCTGTCGGTGTCGATGCAGCAGGGCGGCACCAGTCTCGACACCTGGGTCGTCGCCGCCGGCAGCGTCGATGGTTATTCGATGTTGCCGCAGCGCCTGTCGGTGGACGATCTGGCCGAGCGCCGCGCCGCGGTGGCCAGCCGCACCGGCGAGAACCTGTTCTGGCTCGGCCGCTACACCGAGCGCAGCGAGCAGGTGGTGCGCCTGGCGCGTGCTGCGCTGGCACTGATCGACGGCGACGACGAGGTGCCGCCCGCGCTGTGGGCCGCGCTGTCGGCGTTGGCCACATGGAGCGGTCTGGTCAGTGCCGGCACGCCGGGCGCGCAGCGCTCGCCCGCAGTCTTCGAGCGCAGCCTGCTCGCCGCCTTGAACGACAACGAGGACGGCGCCATCGGCCACAACCTCGACGCCATGGCGCGCACGGCGGGTGTGTTGCGCGACCGACTCTCCCCCGAGCAGTGGGGCCTCGTGCGGCGCATGAGCGACGAATGGCGGGCCCACTTCGACAGCCTGCGCACGGCGGTGCCCGCCACCACGCAAGCCTTGCCGGCGCTGCAACGCCTGGCGTTGCAACTGGCCGCGGTCACCGGCACGCAGACCGACCGCATGACGCGCGACCACGGCTGGCGGCTGCTCTCGGTGGGGCGCCTCGCCGAGCGCCTGGCCGGGCTGTCGCAGGCCATGCAGCACCTCATCGGCGTCATCGACGGCCGAGGCGGCTCGGCCGTAGCCACGTCGCTGCTGCTCGACCTGTTCGACAGCGGCATCACCTTTCGCGTGCGCTACCAGCGCCACGAAGATTTGCTGGCCCTGGTCGATCTGCTGGTGTTGGACGACATCAACCCGCGCTCTTTCGCCGGCACGCTGCGCCGCCTGCGCACCGAGATCGGCAAGCTGCCGGGCGCGCTGTCGTGGCGCGACGAGATGCTCGCGCTGTGGCCCGAACGCGGCGCCGGTCTGGAACTCGACGACTTGCGCGGCGACAGCGATGCAGCCACGCAGCAGCGCGTCGCCGCACTGGCCAAGCAACTCGGCGCCGCGGCAGCGCGACTGTCGGACCTGATCGGCCAGCGCTACTTCGCGCACGCCGACGTCGATGCGAGCCGACGTGTCTGATTCGGCAAGCACGCTGCTCGATGTCGAGCATGTCACCGTCTACCGCTACGCCGCGCCGGTCGAGCTGGCGCACCATGTCGCGCACCTGCGGCCGTGCGCCAGCGAGCTGCAATCCGAGGAATCTTTCCGCATGCAGGTGCTGCCGCCGCCGATGCATCACGCCAGCGGCAGCGACTGGCTGGGCAACCACCGCGCCTGCTTCACCGTCAACCAGCCGCACCGCGAGCTCGAGGTGCGAGCGCACAGCCGCGTGCGCGTCACGCCGCCGCCGCCGCTCGACGCCGAGGCCAGCGCGACGTGGGAAGATGCGCGCGCGCAGTTGCGCTACGCGGCCGGCCGCGCCTGGCAGCCGGCCAACCAGTTCGTGCATGCATCGTCGTATGTGCCGCTGCTCCCAGCGCTGCGCGACTGGGCGGCGCATGCGTTCAAACCCGGACGCCCGGTGGCCCGCGTCGGCCTCGAGCTGATGGCGCGCATGCATGCCGACTTCTGCTACTGCAGCGACAGCACCGACATCGACACGCCGCTGGCCGACGCGCTGGCGCGCCGGGAAGGCGTGTGCCAGGACTTTGCGCATTTGTTGATCGGTGCGTTGCGGTCGATGGGCCTGGCCGCGCGCTACGTCAGCGGCTACCTGCTGACGTCGCCCGATGGTGGTGCGACGGGTGCACCGTGGTTGGGCGCCGACGCGTCGCACGCTTGGGTGGCGCTGTGGTGCCCGATGGAGGGTGGCAGCCCGGCACGCTGGCTCGAACTCGATCCGACCAACAACGTCGTGCCGGCGGCCGGCCATGTGCGCCTGGCCGTCGGCCGCGACTACGGCGACGTGACGCCGCTGCGCGGCGGCATCCGCGGCGGCGGCGAGCATTCACTCGAGGTGCGCGTGCAGACGAAAAAAGTGCAATGACTGGCAAAAGAATTGCGAGGAGCCCTGGACATGTTTGACGAGATGTACCGCCGAGAACAAGAGGTGCGAACGCACTACGCGTCGTACGCGCGCTGGCTCGCCGAGCAGCCGGCCGACGTGATGCTGACCCGGCGCGAAGAAGCGGCGACCATCTTTCGCCGCGTCGGCATCACCTTCGCCGTCTATGGCGACAAGGACGAGAGCGGCGCCGGCACCGAGCGCCTGATCCCGTTCGACCTGATCCCGCGCATCATCCCGGCCGACGAGTGGCGCGAGTTGAAGCGCGGCCTGGTGCAGCGCGTGACGGCGTTGAACCGCTTCATCCACGACGTTTATCACGGCCAGGAGATTCTCAAAGCCGGGATCGTGCCGGCCGAGCAGGTGCTGAACAACGCGCAGTACCGGCCGGAAATGGTGGGCGTGGACGTGCCGGGCGCGGTCTACTCGCACATCTCAGGCGTCGATATCGTGCGCGCCGCCAACGCCGACGGCACGGGCACCTACTACGTGCTCGAAGACAACCTGCGTGTGCCCAGCGGCGTGAGCTACATGCTCGAGAACCGCAAGATGACGATGCGCCTGTTCCCCGAGCTGTTCTCGCAGGTGCGCGTCGCGCCGGTCGCCCATTACCCCGACCTGCTGCTCGACACGCTGCGCCAGGTCGCGCCGGCCTCGGCCAACGACCCGGCGGTGTGCGTGCTGACCCCCGGCATGTACAACAGCGCCTACTTCGAGCATGCCTTCCTGGCGCAGCAGATGGGCGTCGAGCTGGTCGAAGGCAAGGACCTGTTCGTGCGCGACGGCTTCGTCTTCACGCGCACGACGCAGGGACCGAAGCGTGTCGACGTGATCTACCGCCGCGTCGACGACGACTTTCTCGACCCCAAGGCCTTCCGCGCCGACAGCACGCTCGGCTGCGCCGGCCTGCTCGACGTCTACCGCCACGGCAACGTCACGCTGGCCAACGCCATCGGCACCGGCATCGCCGACGACAAGAGCATCTATCCGTACGTGCCGAAGATGATCGAGTTCTACCTCGGCGAAAAACCGATCCTGGCGAACGTGCCGACGCACCTGTGCCGCGACGCGAATGATCTGGTGTACGTGCTCGACCATTTGAATGAACTCGTAGTCAAGGAAGTGCACGGCGCCGGCGGCTACGGCATGCTCGTCGGGCCTGCTGCGACCAAGGCCGAGATCGAACGCTTTCGCGACGTGCTCGTCGCCAACCCGAGCAACTACATCGCGCAGCCGACGCTGTC
>JANNJX010000777.1:0-1939 GCA_031396005.1 Burkholderiales bacterium | reverse complement strand
GGAGGTTTCATGGACAAGAAGCGATCGGACACCCTTTCAGACCTGCGCCGACAGCGCGAACGCATCCGCCGCATCGCGGTGGTCGCGGTTCTAGCCGCAGGCGTCGTCATCCTGGGCTCCTGTGAAGGGCTGACGGCGCGCGATGCCGGCAACATGCTGCCGGCGGACGCATCGAAGGCGTGGCTGCAACGGTCGTCGGCGCCCGGGGGCAGCGCCGTCGAGCGCCGGCTGTAGCGGCGGTGGCCGCGCAGTCGTTCACCGGGCCGGTGTGCATCGTCATCAACGGCCGCGCTGGTTCGGCCGAGGGCGACGCGCAGCGCGGCGAGCTCGAAGCCGCGCTGCGCTCGCACGGTCTGGCCTTCGAGTTTTTCAGCGCCGCCAGCGGCGACGAATTGCCGCACTGCGCAGCGCGCGCGGTGGCGCGGGCGCAAAACGAACGAGGCTTGGTGGTGGCCGTCGGCGGCGACGGCACGATCAACACCGTCGCCCAGGCGTTGCAAGGCCGCTCGTTACCCTTCGGTGTGTTGCCCGCCGGCACCTTCAACTACTTCGCGCGTGCGCACGCGTTGCCCGAAGACCCGGCGGCGGCGGTGGCGTTGTGGGGCCAGGGCCAGGCGCAGCCGGTGCAGGCCGGGCAGATCAACGAGCAGGTGTTCCTCGTCAACGCCAGCATCGGTCTGTACCCCAAGCTGCTGCGCGCGCGCGAGGAGGACAACGCACGCCTGGGCCGCTGGCGCATCGTCGCGGCGTGGGCGGCGCTACGCACCGTGCTGCGCGACAACCGCAACCTGCACCTCGAACTCGCCAGCGGCGACGCGCCTGGCGAGCAGGTGCGCACGCCGACGCTGTTCATCGGCAACAACGCGCTGCAGCTCGAGCGCTTCGGCCTGCCGCAGGCCGCGGCCGTCGGCAGCGGCGAGCTGGCCGCCGTGCGCGTGCGCCCGCTCGGCCGTTGGCAGTTGATCGCGCTGGCGCTGCGCGGCCTGATGGGCGCGCTGGGCCCCGCGCCCGAGGTCAGCGCAACACTGGTCCGCGAGCTGCGCGTGCAGCCGCGCGGCCGCCGCGCCAAGCGGCCGCTGCCGGTGGCGTTCGACGGCGAAGTGCGCACGATGACGCCGCCGCTGCACTTTCGCGTCGCGCCCGAGGCGCTGTGGCTGATCAAGCCCGCGGCCCCGCCGGCGGCGGCGGCGTGACGACGCTCCTGCACGTCTCGGATTTGCATTTCGGCACCGAGGTGCCGCACGCGGTCGAGGCGCTGGTGCGGCTGGCGCGGGCCGAGCCGCCGGACGTGCTGATCGTTTCCGGCGACATCACGCAGCGCGCGCGCCGAGCCCAGTTCGACGCCGCAGCGCGCTTCATCGAACGCCTGGCTGCGGCGCAGGTGCTGGTGATCGCCGGCAACCACGACATCCCGTTGTTCGACCTGCCGCGGCGGCTGCTGGCGCCGTACCGCGGTTACGGCCGAGCCTTCGGCGCCGAGCTCGAGCCGCGGCTGGCCCTGCCTGACGTGCGCATTGCCGGCGTGCACAGCGCGCGCGCATGGCGGCATGTGGTCGGCCATGTGACGACGGCGCAGGCCGCGAGCTCGGCGGCTTGGCTGGCGCAGGGTCCGCCGGGCGCGCTGCGCGTCGTCGTCACGCACCACCCGCTGGCGGTGCCGGACGAGCAGGACGCCGCGCAGCGCCTGCGCGGCGTCGATGCGGCGCTGCCGTTGTGGATGCAGGCGGGCGTGCAGGTCGCGCTCGGCGGCCACATCCACCGGCCGTATTTTCTGCCGTTGCAGGGACCGCGCAGCGACGGCCCGGCGCGGCTGTGGGTGGCGCAAGCCGGCACCGCGGTCTCGCACCGCCTGCGCGCGCCGTGGCCGCACTCGGTCAACCGGCTGCGCCGCATCGCGCCGTCGCGCTGGCACATCGAGCGCTGGAATCTCGAGCCCGGC
>JANNJX010000758.1:0-3788 GCA_031396005.1 Burkholderiales bacterium | reverse complement strand
CCTTCATCGCCTTCATGCGCGCGTCTTCGCTCTTCTGCTCCTGCTCGAGACGCTTCTCCTTCTGCTCGAGCCAGTCGGAGTAGTTGCCCTTCCACGGAATGCCCGAGCCGCGGTCGAGCTCCAATATCCACTCGGCTGCGTTGTCGAGGAAGTAGCGGTCGTGGGTGATGGCGACCACGGTGCCGGGGAAGCGTTGCAGAAAATGCTCCAGCCACTCGACGCTCTCGGCGTCAAGGTGGTTCGTCGGCTCGTCGAGCAGCAGCATGTCGGGCTTGGACAGCAGCAGGCGGCACAGCGCGACGCGGCGCTTCTCGCCGCCCGAGAGCAAGCCGATCTTGGCGTCCCACGGCGGCAGGCGCAGCGCGTCGGCGGCAAGTTCGAGTTGCAGGTCGGTGTTCTCGCCGCCGGCCGCGGCGATGATCGCTTCGAGGTCGGCCTGCTCGGATGCGAGCTTGTCGAAGTCAGCATCGGGCTCGGCGTAAGCGGCATACACCGCGTCGAGCTTCTTCTTCGCTTCGATGGCACCGCCGACGCCCTCTTCCACCGCCTCGCGCACGGTCTGTTGCGGGTCGATCTGCGGCTCTTGCGGCAAGTGGCCGATCTTCAGACCCGGCATCGGCGTGGCGTCGCCCTCGATCTCGTTGTCCAGGCCGGCCATGATCTTCAGCAGCGTGCTCTTGCCGCTGCCGTTGACGCCGAGCACACCGATCTTGGCGCCGGGGAAGAACGACAACGAGATGTTCTTCAGGATCTGCCGCTTCGGCGGCACGATCTTGCCGACGCGGTTCATGGTGAAGACGTACTGGGCCATGCGAAGCTACTCTCGATA
This sequence comes from Burkholderiales bacterium, assembly GCA_031396005.1. Lineage (GTDB taxonomy): Bacteria > Pseudomonadota > Gammaproteobacteria > Burkholderiales > Burkholderiaceae_C > CADEEN01. Next base: position 2,959 of record JANNJX010000758.1, on the reverse strand, counting down.
AATGCAAAAGCGAGCAGAGCTCGCAACGGTCAGTATTGTCGCAGTCCGCCAAATTGCCGAGCGAAGGCCTCGATCCTCACTGCTGGCGGCCGTGGTAATACCCTCGTAATACGATGCGGCACCATGGCCGTTTCCGTCAAGCTCGACCCGTCGCTGGAAGAACAGCTGTGCCGCCGCGCCGCCGCCACGCAAAGCAGTACCAGCGAGGTGCTGCGCCGTGCGCTGCGCGAGTACCTGGCCGCTGAGGCTCGGTCTGCCGAGCAGGCCTCGGCGCACGCCTTGGGCAGCGATCTTTTCGGCCGCTTCCAAGGCGCACCCGACTTGGCGCGGCAACGCAAGCAGGCTCTGGCGGACATCTGGGCCTCAAAGCACAAGGCCAGGCAGTGACCCGGCCCAGCGCCGCCGCAGCGCGCAAAACTACGGCACCTCATACCGGCTCCGTGCTGGTGGACAGTGGGCCGCTGATCGCCCTGTTCAATGGCGCGGATCGGTCGCACGCGCCGGTGGTGGTTTGGCTGCGAGCCAACCCAGGCGCGCGGTTGATCAGTACGTGGGCCGTGGCCACCGAGGTTTGCGCACTTCTGGCTCGAAGAATCGCCAACGAGTGCGCTTTGGACTTTCTGCGCTGGGCGCAACGCGGCGGCATCGCCCTCGACGGCGCGGCGCCCGGATCGGTGACCGAGGTGCTGCGCATCGCCGAACGCTTTGCTGACTTGCCGTTCGATCTGGCAGATGCAACGGTTGCCGAAGCCTGCGCGCGTTTGCGCGTGCGACACATCCTTTCAATCGGCGCTGACGTCGACGTTTACCGCGATCGCTCGAACAAGCCCCTGACCAACTTGTTGCGCTGACGGACGACGTTCGATGCCGCGTCTGCTTTGGCTGCTCTGTCTGGTCAATCTCATCATCGGGTCGGGGGCCTTCGTCATTGGCGGCATCCTGGCGCCGATCGCGCAGGACTTGCGCATCAGCGTGCCTGCGGCCGGGCAGGCGATGACGGCGTATGCGCTGTCGACCGCGCTGTTGGCGCCGATCGTGCTGCTGGCGACAGGACGCTGGCCGAGGAAACGCGCCTTGCTGCTGGCGCTGGCGCTGTTCACGCTCGGCAATCTGCTCTGTGCACTCTCGACCTCGTTTGCAACGTTGATCGCCGGCCGCGTGCTGATGGGCCTGGGCGCGGTGTTCACGCCGATCGCCGCCGGCATCGCCGTGGCGTCGGTCGAGCCCGCCCGGCGCGGCAAGGCGCTGGCGCTGACGTTTCTCGGCATGAGCCTGTCGTACGCCGTCGGCGTGCCGCTCGGCTCGTGGCTCGGCCTGGCCTACGACTGGCACACGCCGATCTGGCTCGTCACGGCCTTGAGTCTGCTCGCGCTCATCGGCGCGGCGCTCTGGGTGCCGCGCGACATCGCGGCGCCGGGGGCGAGTTTTGCCGGCCTGCCGGCGTTGCTTGCGCGGCGTGACGTGCTCTCGGTGCTGCTGCTGACGCTGGCCTACTTCGTCGCCATCTTCGCTGTCTTCAGCTACATCGGTCCGGTGCTGCAGACGCTGATGCCGATGAGCCGCGAGCAGCAGGCGCTGACGCTGGCGCTGTTCGGCCTGTCCGGTGTCGTCGGCACGCTCGTCGGTGGCGCGGCCAACGACCGCTTCGGTGCGCGGCGCACCCTGCTCGTGCAGCTCACGGTGCTCGGCGCAACGATGGTGCTGCTGCCCCTTACCCAAGGCTCGTGGCCGGCGTTGGTGGCCACGCTGATGGTCTGGGGCACGGCCGGCTTCGGCATGATGGTGCCGCAGCAGTCGCGCCTGGCGGCAATGGCGCCGGCGCAGGCGCCGATGCTGCTGTCGCTGAACACGTCGATGCTGTATCTGGGCACGGCAGCCGGCGCCATCGTCGGCGGCGCGTTTGCAGCCCGTCACGGCTTTGAGCGGCTCGCCTGGGCAGGGCTGCCTTTCATCGCATTCGGCCTTGCAATCCTCTGGGCCGTCCATACTTCAGGCTCTGCGGTTATCGTCGATCGCAAGGAGAAAGTTGCATGAGCACCGACAGCCTCGCCACTGTGGACACCAAACCCGGATTGGTGCGCACGCTGCACATCATCTACGCGTTGCACGCGCTCGGCCTGGTGCTCGGCGCATTCGGCGCAGCCAGCGTCATCGGCTCGTTCTTGTTCGGCTGGCCGTCGATCATCGCCGTGATCGTCAGCTACATCTACCGCGGTGACGCACGCGGCACCTGGCTCGAATCGCACTTCTCGTGGGCGATCCGCACCTTCTGGTATGCGCTGGCCTGGGCAGTGCTCGTCGGCGTGCTGGGGGCGCTGCTGGCCATCGTCGTCATCGGCTTCGGCATCTGGATCGTCGGCATGTTCCTGCTCGGCATCTGGGCGATCTACCGCATCGCCCGCGGCTGGATGAACCTGAACTCGCGCTCGCCAATGCCGCAGTGATGACGACCCCTCGCTCGCTGCGCGAGCACTCCCCCCGGCCCCGTCAGGGGCCACTGCGTGGCCCATGGAGGCTCAGGCCGGACGCTTGGGGCGGCCCGGCGCTGGCCTGAGCACTCCGCACGCGGGCAGGACAACGGCTGCCAGTACAATGCGGTGGTCGCGCGAACACCAGTCATCGCGCCGCAGTCGATTCCGACTTCCCTTTTGTCCTCGCGCCTACCCGACTGGTGCACCCGCAACGGGTGACAGCAGGCCGCGACAGAACACAACCCAATGAAATTCACTGACCTCGGCCTGGCCGAGCCGTTGCTGCGTGCGGTGCAGGAACATGGCTACGACACCCCGACCCCGATCCAGGTGCAAGCCATCCCCGCCGTCTTGAAGGGCGGCGACCTGCTCGCCGGCGCGCAGACCGGCACCGGCAAGACGGCCGCGTTTGTCCTGCCGATCCTTCAGCGGCTCACCGACAGTCACGCTGTCGGCGCCGCTGCCCCTTCTCGCGACCCTCGCAACGC
>JANNJX010000756.1:0-5588 GCA_031396005.1 Burkholderiales bacterium | reverse complement strand
GACCCCAACCTGCGGCCGACGCTGTGGCCGTCGCGCCAGGCGATGCGCGAGACGATCAACGCGCTTGCCGCGCAGGCCGACTGGGTGTTGCCGGGCATCGAAGAAGGGCGCTTGCTCACGGGTTGCGACACACCCGAGGCGATCGCAAGGTTCTACCGCGAGCGTGGGGCGAAGCGCGTCGTCGTCAAGCTCGGCGCCGACGGCGCCTGCTTCGACGACGTCGATGCCGGCACGGGCCGCGTCGCCGCGCACGCGGTGGCTGAAGTGATCGACACCGTCGGCGCCGGCGACGGTTTCATGGTCGGCGTGACCAGTGCGCTGCTCGAGGGCCGCGGCATCGTCGATGCCGCACGCCGCGGCGCCTGGATCGGCGCACGCTGCGTGCAGGTGCGCGGCGACACCGAGGGCCTGCCGACGCGCGCACAACTCGACGAGGCGCGCATCGCGTGAGCCAGCGCGCCTACGACGTCGTGCTCTACGGCGCCAGCGGCTTCGTCGGCCGGCAGACGGTGGCGTACTTCGCGCAGCATGCAGGGCGACTGCGGTGGGCGGTGGCGGGACGCAGCAAAAGCAAACTCGAAGCGGCGCGCGGCAGCGCCCAGGCAGGGCTGATCGTTGCCGACGCGGGCGACAACGGCGCACTGGCCGAACTCGCCGCGCAGACGAAGGTCGTGGCCAGCACCGCCGGCCCATTCGCGCTCCACGGCAATGCGCTGGTGGCCGCCTGCGTGGCGCAGGGCACGCACTACTGCGACATCACCGGCGAAACGCCGTGGGTGCGCGCGATGATCGACCGCCATCACGAGCAGGCCGCCGCCAACGGCACGCGCATCGTGCCGTGCTGCGGTTTCGATTCGGTGCCGTCGGACATCGGCGCGCTGCTGGTGGCCGATGCTCTGCGGCGCGAGAGTGGCCAGCGCTGCGTGCGCATCAAGGCCTGCCACTCGATCCGCGGCGGCTTGAACGGTGGCACGTTGGCCTCGCTGCTCAACATCGCCGAGGCCGCCGAGCTCGATCAGCTCGCCGACACCTTTCTGCTCAACCCCGAAGGCAGCGCACCGGCCGACCGCAGCGCGCATGCCGACCTGCTCGCGCCGCGCCACGACGGCGACTTCGACGCTTGGCTTGCGCCCTTCGTCATGGCCGCGATCAACACGCGCGTCGTGCGTCGCAGCGTGGCGCTGACGCCGCCGCGCGGCAGCCCGTATGCGCCGGGCATGGCGTATCAGGAGTTTCTGCGCACGGGGAGCGGTGCCATCGGCGCCGCGCTGGCGGGTGCAATGGCGGGGGGCATCGGTGCCGGCATCGTTGCCCTGCGCAGCGGTGCTTGGCGCGCGGCGATGCGCAAAGTGCTGCCGGCGCCGGGCGAGGGGCCGAGCGAGCGCGCGATGGACAACGGCTCGTTCCGCTGCGAGCTGATCGGCGAAAGCGAGAACGGCACCCAGGTTCGCGGCAGCATTGCAGGCCGCGGTGATCCCGGCAACCGCGCGACCACGCTTTTCGTCTGCGAAGCGGCGATCGCGCTGGCCGGCGATGTGCGCAGGCTGCCCGGCGGTGCGTCGCGCGGCGGTGTGCTGACACCGGCCACCGCGCTGGGGCTGCCGTATGCCAAGCGCCTCGCGGCCGCGGGCATCACGGTCGAGCCGCTGCCCCGGTGAGCGCTCAAGCGCTTCGGGGGTGAGCCTAATCCCCCGGCATGTCCTTGCGCAGCTGGACTGGTGCGGCGACCCGCTTGCGCATCCGGATGTTGATCATCTCGACCGCGAACGAGAACGCCATCGCGAAGTAGATGTAGCCCTTGGGCACGTCGGTGCCGAAGCCTTCGGCGATCAGCGTCACGCCCACCAGGACCAGGAAGGCCAGCGCCAGGATCTTGATCGTCGGATGCGCGTCGACGAACTCGCCGATCGGCTTGGCGGCGAACAGCATCACGCCGACGGAAGCCACGATCGCGATCACCATCACCATCACGTCGTCGGCCAGGCCGACCGCGGTGATCACCGAGTCGAGCGAGAAGACGATGTCGATGACGGCGATCTGCACCAGCACGCCGGCGAAGCTGACCTTGGCCGCCGCGGCGACGCTGCCGCCTTGGGCCGCGTCGGCCTCGCCTTCCAGGCTGTTGTGGATCTCGTGCACGCTCTTCCACAACAGGAACAAACCGCCGCCGACCAGGATCAGGTCGCGTCCTGAAACGTCCTGCCCGAACACGCTGAACAACGGCTCGGTCAGCCCCATGATCCAGGCCAGCGCCATCAGCAGCGCGATGCGGCTGCCCATCGCCAACCCCAGGCCGAGGCGCCGCGCCAGATCGCGTTTTTCCGGCGGCAGGCGGCCGACCAGAATCGAGATGAAGATGATGTTGTCGATGCCGAGCACGATCTCGAGCGCGGTCAGCGTCGCCAAGGCGATCCAGGCGTTGGGGTCGGCGAGCCAGTCGAACATGGTTACTCCGTGCCGCGGCCCCAGACCGCGAAGAATGACTTGATCTTGTTCCAGGTCGAGACGCGCTCGTCGCTGACCACGTCGAGGAAATCCGATAGGCGCTTGGATTTGACCATCGTGTACACCGTCAACGCGATCGTAGGGACAAAGACGAGCAGGAACAGCAGCGCCTTGGTGAACCAAGAGGCATCGCTCTCGGCGAATAAATTCATGCCGAGAAAGCCGGTGGTCACGGTGCCGATCAGGCCGAAGATCGTCACCACCGTCAGCCGCACGACGGTGTTGGCCTGGCGGCGCAGCGCGTCGGCGTCGAGGTAGCCGTTCATGTCGCCGATGCGCTCCTTGACCTCGGCATACAGCGGCTCGATCTCCAGGTGCTCACGGCACAGCTTCCACAGCGCCTTCACATGCGCCTGCTCGCTGACCTCGTGGAACCAGTAGCGGTGGGTGAAGCTGAGGAAGGCGACGAAGGCGATGCGGATGCGGCGCTTGAAGCGGCGGATGCTCTTGGGCTGCGTCAGGTCCATCGACATCAGCGCTTCTGCCAACTGGTCGCTGACCATCAACAGCGTTGCCTTCTGGAAATGCGCGATCAGGAAGAGCAGAAAATGCTGATGGCGGAACTGCGCCAGCACGCCGCGCATTCGGCAGCGGTAGAACTCGTTGTGCGCATCGCCGACGACCACCAGCGACAGCCCCGAGCACAGGTAGCGCGTGCGCGGCGCGGCGCCTGACTGGCCCCAGAAGCGGTCGTAGCAGAAGCGCCGTTCGAAGTCGGCCAGGTGCGTCTGGGCGTACGGCATCGCGTTGTCGGTGCGTTGCGTGGTTTCGCCGGCGCCGGTGACGAGGCCCAGGCGCACGAAATCGCCGTGGGTCAACGCCGCCGGGTCGTCTACCGCCACGTAGGCCATCATCGGCATGCGGTAGTACTCGATCTGGCGGAAGCGCAACGCGCCTTCCTGCGCCGAGTGGTGATTGACCAGCGGTGCCAGCACGTACTCCCAATGCGCGGCGATGCGCGGCGCGCGGTGCTCGGCCACATGCGCGAGGAAGGCGTCGCGCTCGCCTGCGTCGCTCGCGGCGAGCGCGTGGCCTTCGCGGTCGAGCCACTCGCAGGAGGTGAGGCTGTGTTGCGGCCGGCCATCGGCGTACCAGCCGGCCGGATAGCCGCGACCGAAGCGGTACATCAGTTCTTCGGCCAGCGGCAGCGGCAACTCGTCGCCGGCGACCTCGACGTTGAGCAGCACGATGTCGACGCCGTAGAAGAAGTACAGATCGATGTGCACCACCTCCAGCGTCAGCGGCGCATCGCTGGCGCGCGGCTGCACGCGCACCGCGGCGATGTCGCGGCGGCGGAAGATGCGCATCGGCGAGCGCTCGCTGGGCTCGTCGTCTGCGGCGCGGCCCGAACGCCCCTCGCCGTAGAGAAAACGCTGCACATAGGGAAGGAAGGCGACGAACTCGTTGTAGTGGCGCTCGTGGAACTGCGCGGAGTCGCCGTTGAACTCGTCGTGATGCTCGCGCCACGGCGACGCTTCTCCCATCTGGCGCAGCAGCCGCCACGGCGCCCGGCGCAGCTCGGAATCGTCGGCCGCCGTCGAGATCAGCCGCAGCGGCCACAGCAGCACCTGGCGCAGGTGGCGCACCACCGGCGCGCCGGTGGCGCTGCGCGCGTCGTGGCCGCTGCGCTCCATCGGCTGCGGGGCGGAGGTGGCTGGCTGCAACATGGGCGATGAGTGTAGGCACACGGCGCGACAACGACAGCATTTCGGCGCCGCCGACGCTCGGGAAAACCATCAAATCGCCGCGGTCGTCATCGGCCACACTGCGACGGCTGAATTGGCCTGACCACTTGGCCACCTGCTCCGCCTCGCCCCCATGCCGCTCCAAGCCGTCGAGTCCAAACGCCTGTACCGCCAGATCGCCGAGCAGCTGCGCGGCCTGATCGCCGCCGGCGAGTTCCCGCTCGGCAGCCGCCTGCCGCCCGAACGCGACCTGGCGTTGCAACTCGGCGTGTCGCGGCCCACGGTGCGCGAGGCGCTGATCGCGCTCGAGGTCGAGGGGCTGGTCGAGGTCCGCATGGGCTCGGGCATCTACGTCACCGCGCTCGAAGCCGCGCCGGCGGCACGCGGCGTGCTCGGTGCGGCGCTCGGGCCGTTCGACATCATCCGCGCCCGGGCGCTGATCGAGGCCGAACTGGCCGCGCTGGCCGCGCGCGAGCGCACGCCGCTGCTGTTGAAGAAGCTGCGCGCCGCCATCAAGGCGATGGAAGACGACATCGCGCGCGGCGTCATGCCGATCCGCGGCGACCGCGAGTTCCACCTCGCGCTGGCCGAGTCCAGCGCCAACGCGGCGCTGCTGCGCGTGGTCACCGAGCTGTTCGACGAGCGCAACAACCCGCTGTTCGAGCAGCTCGGCCGCCACTTCGAAAACGCCAGGAGCTGGCGCTGCGCCGTCGCCGAGCACCGCGCTGTTCTGCGCGCGGTGGCGGCCGGCGAAGTGGCCGCCGCGCGCCGGTCGATGCAAACCCATCTGCAGAACTCACACGATCGTTTCGCGGCCGTGCTCGAAGAGTCGCCGCCAGCCCGGCGTGCCGCCTGAACGGACACGCCGCCTGATTTTTCCCGCCCCACCAAGACCAGGAGACAGACCATGAAACGCACGCTGATCAAAACCCTGCTGGCCGCTGCCGTGCTGGCCATCACCGGCCCCGCGCTCGCACAGACCAAGCTCAAGTGGGCCCACGTCTACGAAACCAGCGAGCCGTATCACACCGAGAGCGTGTGGGCGGCCGAGGAGATCAAGAAGCGCTCAGGCGGCAAATTCGACATCCAGGTCTTCCCGGCGAGCTCGCTCGGCAAGGAGACCGACATCAACCAGGGCATGCAGCTCGGCACGGTGGACATGATCATCAGCGGGCCGAGCTTCGCCGCACGCAGCTACCCGCGCCTGGGCATCGCCTACTACCCGTTCATCTTCCGTGACGCCGACCACCAGGCGGCCTACAGCAAGAGCGCGGTGTTCAAGGAGATGGTGGACGGCTACCGCGAAAAGACCGGCATCCAGATCCTGGCCTACACCTACTACGGCGCGCGCCACACCACCAGCAAGACCGCGTTCACCGACTGCGCCGGCATGAAGGG
>JANNJX010000750.1:0-2440 GCA_031396005.1 Burkholderiales bacterium | reverse complement strand
CACTGCTGCCATGCTGCTATCAGACGCAACCGCCGACGCCCCTGTCGATCGCCACTCGCTGCTGCTCGACAGCATCGGCGAGGGCATCTTCGGCATCGACCTCGACGGCCGCTGCACCTTCGTCAACCCGGCCGGCCTGCGGCTGCTCGGACACTGCACCGAGACGGTGCTCGGACGCAACATGCATGCGCTGGTGCACCACTCGCATGCAGACGGCCACCATTACCCGGAATGCGACTGCCCGATCTTCAACGCCTTTCGCCGCGGCGACCCGTGCCGCATCGACGACGAGGTGCTGTGGCGCGCCGACGGCACGCCCTTTCACGCCGAGTACGCGAGCCACCCGATCCTCGACCACGGGCGTGTGGTCGGCGCGGTGGTCAGCTTCGTCGACATCGGCGAGCGCAAGCGCGCCGAGGCGCTGCTGCGCCGGACCAACGACGAGCTGGAGGCGCGCGTGGCGGCGCGCACGCGCGAGCTCAGCGACGCGCTGGCGCGGCTGCGCGACCGCGCCAACCACGCCGAGGCCGTGCGCGAGCAGGAGCGCACCCGCATCGCGCGCGAGATCCACGACGAGCTCGGCTCGCTGCTGGTGGCGCTGAAGATGGACACCGACTGGCTGGCGCGGCGCCTGCCCGAAGCGCCGGCGCTGCGCGACAAGTGCCAGGCGATGGGCCGGCTGATCGACGGCGCGGTGGTCAACGTCGGCCGCATCATCACCGACCTGCGACCCAGCATCCTCGACCACCAGGGCCTGTGGGCCGCGCTCGAATGGCAGGCGCAGGAGTTCATCGAGGCGGCTGAGCTGCAGGCCGAGTTGCAGGTGCATGTGGCCGCCGGCGTGGCACCGCCGCAGGGGCCGGTGGCGATCGCGGTGTTCCGCATCTTTCAAGAGATCCTGTCGAACGTGGCGCGGCATGCGCAGGCGCGGCGGGTGTGGATTCGCGTCAGCGTCGACGACCCGCCGCAGCCTGTGCTCTACATCGACGTGCGCGACGACGGCGTCGGCACCACGCCGCAGCGCCTGGCCGCCGCGCGCAGCCACGGCGTGCAGGGCATGCACGAGCGCGTGGCGCAGTTCGACGGCCGCCTGTCGATCGACAGCGCGCCGGGGCAGGGCACGCGGGTGCGGCTCGCAATGCCGTTGCCGGAGGGGCCGTCGGCGTGATTCGGGTTCTGATATGCGACGACCACATGATCGTGCGCCAGGGCATCCGCCAGTCGCTGGCCGAGGCGGCGGACATCGCCGTCGTCGCCGAAGCCGCCGACGGGCCGCTGGCGCTGCGCCAGTTGCGCGACGGCGGCATCGACGTGCTGCTGCTCGACATCGCGCTGCCCGGCCGCGACGGCCTGGACGTGCTGCGCCAGCTGCGCGCTGAGCACCCGCGGCTGCCGGTGCTGATGCTGTCCACCTACCCCGATCGCCAGTACGCGGTGCGCAGCTTGAAGCTCGGCGCCAGTGGCTACCTGAACAAGAGCGCGGACTCGGAGCAGATCACGGCCGCGGTGCGGCGCGTTGCCGGTGGCCGGCGCTTCATCACGCCGCCGGTGGCGGAGTTGCTGGCGCATGCGCTCGGGTCTGCGCGCAGCGACGGCGCCGAGGCGGTGCCGGAGGAGCTGCTGTCGCACCGCGAGTTCCAGGTCTTCCGGCTGCTGGCCAGTGGCCAGAGCGTGGGCGAGATCGCGCGCACACTCTGCCTGTCGTCGAACACCGTCAGCACTTACCGCGCGCGCATCCTGGAGAAGACCGGTGTGCGCAACGATGTCGAGCTGGCGTTGTACGCGGTGCGGCGTGCGGATGGCGTGGCTTAGGACTTGACCGGCGGCAGCGGCAGGCCGCGCAGCGCTTCGGCCAGCTCGGCCGCCCGCCACACCGAGATGCGGTGCTGCGTCGCGAAGGCGGCGGCCGGCTCGCTGATCTCGCCCAGGCCGATGCACAGCGCTGCGGCGTCGGCCTTCTCGCGCGCTGCCTGCAGCTCGCGCAGCGGCTCGAGACCGGTGCGCGCACTCTTCCAGCGGCGCGCGCTGACCAGTAGCGTCTGGCCTTTGCGCAGCAGTTCGAAGTCGGCGCCGCCGTTGTTGTTGTTCATGCGCCGTTTCGGAACGAAAGTTTCGATGTCGTCACGGCATCGCTGTTCCTGCACCATTTCGACGAAGCGCAGCTACCCGGGCTGCTGCGTTCGTTGTTCGCGCTGACGCGAAAGGCGCTCGTCGTCAACGACCTCCGGCGTGCGCGCGTGCCACTCGTCTTCGCCCGGCTGGTGTTTCCCTGGATTTTCCGGTCGAGCGTCAGCGTTCAGGACGGCTTGACCTCGATCCGCCGCGCCTTCACGCCGGGCGACCTGCGGGACGCTTTCGCGGCGGCCGGTCTGAGCCGCGTCGAGATCCGCCGCGTGTTCCCCTATCGGCTGATCGCCGTTGCGGTTCGGTGAGCCCCGAG
>JANNJX010000740.1:0-5430 GCA_031396005.1 Burkholderiales bacterium | reverse complement strand
CGCAGGTCTTCGGCGTTGCGAAAAGTGACGATGCCGGAAAACGAGATGTAGAAGCCGAGATCGAGCGCCGCCCGGGCCACGTCGGCCGTCTCGGTGAAGCAATGAAAGACACCGCTCGCACTGCCCTCCTCGCGCAGGATCGCCAGCGTGTCCGCGCTGGCGCTGCGGGTGTGGATCACCAGCGGCTTGGCAGTGGTGCGTGCGGCGCGGATGTGCGTGCGAAAACGCTCGCGCTGCCAGTCCATTTCCTCGATGCTGCGGCCGTTCAGGCGGTAGTAGTCGAGCCCGGTTTCACCGATGGCGACGACACGCGGCAGCGCCGCCAGTTGCAGCAGGTCTTGCAGCGACGGCTCGCGCACGCCCTCGTTGTCCGGGTGCACGCCGGCACTGCACCAGAAATTGTCGTAGGCCGTGGCCAGCGCATGCACGCGGTCGAACTCTTCGAGCGTGGTGCAGATCACCAGCGCCCGATCGACCTGCGCCGCGGCCATCGCCGCGCGGACCTCGCCGATGCGATCGGCCAAGCCTTCAAAAGTGAGGTGACAGTGGGAATCGACGTACATCGTGCGGTTGCCGTGAACCGCAACGAGTCTAGTGGCTGTTCGAACTAGATCGTCTGTGTCGGTTTGGCCGACTGGATGCTCGTGCCGAGGATCTCTTCGATGCGCAGCTTGAGCAGCCGCGTTTTTTCGTCGTTGGGGAAGCGCACGCCGACGCCCTGCGTGCGCCCGCCCGAGGCGTTGGCCGGCGTGATCCAGCCGACCTTGCCGGCCACCGGATAGCGCTGGTTGTCATCGGGCAGCGAGAGCAGCAAGTAGATGTCGTCACCGAGCCGGTAATCGCGCGTCGTCGGCACGAACAGGCCACCTTCGGCGAACAGCGGAATGTAGGCCGCGTAGAGCGCGCCTTTTTCACGGAACACGAGCTGGATGACGCTCGGCCGCGACGCGTTCGGTCCCGTCAGCGTGCCGGGCTGGGTTCGGGGGTTGGCTGCTGTGCTCATCTGCTGGGCAGTGTAGCCAATGCCCCATCCCGCCCGGGGGCCGCAACCCGTGCCGTTTGCCACAGCGCCGCCGCCTGTGCCACCAGCGCCTCGACGCGCAGCGGCGCATGCCACGGGTGCTCGTCGTGTCGCGCTGCGCGCAGCAGCTCGCTCTGCCAAGCCGCCAGCGCCGCCAGCGGCGGCAGCGCGGGACGCGTCGCTGGCACCAGCGCGGCCGGGGTGAAGAACCGCGGCGTGCCACCGGCGCGCAGCGTCAACAGGTCATGGCAGAGCTTGTGCAGTGCATCGACCACGCGCGCCACCGGCCACGCACTGACAGCGCCGGCGTGGCCGCGGCGCACGACATCAGGCACCTGCGACCACGCCATCGCGCTGACGCCCTCCTCGTGCAGCGCCAGCGCCGCCTGCGCCTGCCCGCCGGCTGCGGCCAGCAGCACCTCGGCATCGGCCACGTCCTGCCCTGCGAGCCAGGCACAACCTTCAGCGGTGGTCGGCATCGCGATGGGCAGGCGCTGGCAGCGGCTGCGCACGGTGGGCAGCAGCGCTTCGGGGTCATCGGCGGTCAACAGCAGGCGCAAGCGACCCGGCGGTTCTTCCAGCGTCTTCAACAGCGCGTTGGCGGTGACGGCGTTCATTGCCGGCGCCGGATGGATGACGAGCACCTTGGCGCCGCCGCGTGCGCTGGTGCGCTGGCTCCAGTCGATCGCGGCGCGCAACGCCTTGATCTTGATCTCGCGGCTGGGCTTGGCCTTGCTCTTGCCTTCGCCGTCGTCGCCGGCCTCGTCGTCGCTGCCGCTCCAGCCGAGAGGCGAGCGCAGTGCCTCGGGCAGCAGCAGATGCAAGTCCGGATGCGAGTGAGCGTTCATCAGGCGGCAGGCGCTGCACTGGCCACAGGCGCGACCATCGGCGGGTGTCTCGCACAGCCAAGCGCGGGCGAGGGCCAGCGCCAGATCGAACTGGCCGAGCGCGCCCGGCGCATGCAACAGCAGCGCGTGACCGCGCATCGACAGGCCGCGCGCGAGCGGCGCGTCGAGCCATGAGGGCCACGCCGCGCTGCTCATCGCAGCACGGCATGGACGGCCATGCAGACCTGCGCCCAGACCTCGGGCGGCGACGGCAACGCATCGATGCGCGTGAAGCGCGCAGGCTGCGCCTCCATGCGCGCCGCATAGCCGGCGTGCACGCGCTCGAAGAACGCCGCGCTCTCGGCTTCGAAGCGGTCGGCCGCCCTCGCCGCCGCGCGGCGCTGCGATGCCACGGCGGCGGGAAGGTCGAACCACAACGTCAGGTCCGGTTGCAGGCCGGGATGCACCATGGCCTCGAGCTGCGACAACACCGTCGCGTCGAAGCTGCGGCCACCGCCCTGGTAGGCGAAGGTGGCATCGGTGAAGCGGTCGCACAGCACCGTCGTTCCGGCCTCGAGTGCAGGCTCGATCGAAACCGCCACGTGATCGCGCCGAGCCGCGAACACCAGCAGCGACTCGGTAAGTGCGTCCATCGGCCGGTGCAGTACCAACTCGCGCAACGTTTCGGCCAGCGGCGTGCCGCCGGGCTCACGTGTCACCAGCACCCTGTGCCCGCGATCGCGCAGCCATGCGGCCAGCGGTTCGATGTGCGACGACTTGCCGGCGCCGTCGATGCCTTCGAAGGTGATGAAGCGGCCTTTCACCACTATTTACCGCGCTGGTACTGATTCACCGCGCGATTGTGATCGGCGAGGTTCTCGGAGAACACGCTCGAGCCGTCGCCGCGCGCGACGAAGTACAGCGCCTTCGTCTGCGCCGGTTGCAGCGCGGCCTTGATCGAGTTGCCGCCGGGCAGCGCGATCGGCGTCGGTGGCAGGCCTTTCCTGGTGTAGGTGTTGTACGGCGTGTCGGTCTGCAAGTCTTTCTTGCGCAGGTTGCCGTCGAACGATGCGCCCAGGCCGTAGATCACCGTCGGGTCGGTCTGCAGCGGCATGCCGATGCGCAGGCGGTTGTTGAACACGCTCGCGACCTTCGTGCGGTCGGCTTCGAGGCCGGTTTCCTTCTCGACGATCGAAGCCAGGATCAGCGCCTCGTCGATCGACTTCAGCGGCACGTCTTGCGCTCTTTCGCCCCATGCCGCTTCGAGCCGTTTGTGCAGCATCTGCTGCGCCGCGCGCAGCACCGTCATGTCGGTAGCTCCGCGGCTGTAGTGGTAGGTGTCGGGGAAGAAGCGGCCCTCGGCCGGCACGTTGGGCAGGCCGAGCGCGGCCATGATCTGCGCTTCGCTCATGTCCTTCGTGGTGGCTTTGAGCGACGGCGCCTGCGCCAGCGCTTCACGCATCTGCTTGAACGTCCAGCCCTCGGTGATGCGCACCACCTCCATCACCGACTCGCCTTTGATCATGCGCTCCAGCAATTGCGGCGGCGTGATGCCACGCTCGATGCTGTAGTTGCCGGCGCGCATCTGCGGCGCCTTGCCGGAGACGCGGAAGAACAGCCACAAGAACTCCGGCGGCGTCTGCACGCCGGCTTGCACCCATTTTTCGGCCACGCTGCGCGGCGACGTGCCCGCCGCGACCGAAATCTCGACCGCGTCGGCCGCCAGCGGCAGCGGCCTCTGCAGCCACCACCAAGCCGCGGCCGCGGCGGCTGTCGCAGCCAGCATCGCGAGCAGCACGAGCCAGCGCAGCAATCGCATCACCGTGGCACTCCTGTGTTGATCACGCGTCATGATAATCAGCGCATGAATGCCCACCTGACGACTGATTTCCAAGGCGCTGCCCGGTTAACCGACTGGGGCGTGATCCGCGCCGCCGGGCCCGACGCGGCGAGTTTTCTGCAAAGCCAGTTGACGCAGGACGTGCAGGGCCTCGACGCGCACCGCGCCGCGCTCGCCGGTTGGTGCTCGGCCAAGGGCCGGCTGCTGGCGAGCTTCGTCGTCTGGCGCCCGGCTGCGGATGAAGTGCTGCTGGCATGCAGCGCCGATCTGCTGCCCGCCGCGTTGAAGCGCTTGTCGATGTTCGTGCTGCGCGCCAAGTGCAAGTTGAGCGATGCGAGCGCCGAGCTGGCGTTGCATGGCATCGCAGGCACGGCCGCGACTGCGGCCGCCTGGCGCTGCGCTGAGGACCTGATCGGCCTGCCGCCCGTGCGCGGCACCGCGCGTGCACTGCGCGTCGGCGCTTTGCCTGCCCTGCCCCCGCTCGATGCCAACGCCTGGTCGTGGCTCGAAGTGGCCAGCGGCGTGCCGCGCATCGTTGCCGCGACGGCCGAACAGTTCGTGCCGCAGATGGTGAACTTCGAAGTCGTCGGCGGCGTCAATTTTCAGAAGGGCTGCTATCCGGGGCAGGAGGTGGTGGCGCGCAGCCAGTACCGTGGCACCTTGAAGCGCCGCGCCTTCGTCTTCGAGTCGCCGGCCGCAGCGACGCCGGCGCAAGAGATCTTTCACAGCGCCGATCGCGAGCAGCCGGCGGGCATGGTCGTCAACGCGGCGTCGTGGCAGGGCAGGCACCTTCTGCTGGCAGAAGTCAAGCTCGCGGCGCAGGGCGATGGCACGCTGCACCTCGGCGCTGCGGACGGCCCGCAGCTATCGCGCGCCGACATGCCTTACGCGGTGCCGCTAGAAGCCACGGCGTGACACGCCGCCTGTTCGTCTACTTTCGCGTCACGCGGGCAAGTGAAGCGGCGGTCGTGGCCGCCGTGCGCGAGTTGCAGGCCGCGTGGCAAGCAGCGATGCCGGGCCTGCAATGCGAGTTGCTGCGGCGTGCCGATGACAGCGCTGCCGTCACGCTGATGGAAACCTACGCGTGTGCGAGCGGCATCAGCGGCGCGTGGCAAGAGCGCATCGAACGCGATGCCAGCGCACGCCTCGCAACGTGGCTCGTCGGCGCACGCCACGTCGAATTGTTCGAGTCATGTGCCTGATCGGCCTGGCGCTCGACGCGCACCCGCGCTTCTCGCTCGTCATCGCCGCCAACCGCGACGAGTTCTTCGACCGGCCGGCCATGCCGCTCGACTGGTGGCGCCTGTCGCCGAGCACACCCTGGCTGCTCGGCGGCCGCGACCTGTCGGCCGGCGGCACCTGGATGGCGCTGTCGGAGCACGGCCGCATTGGCATGCTGACCAACGTGCGCGACCTGCCACGGCATCGCGCCGACGCACCTTCGCGCGGCGGGCTGGTCACGGCGTGGCTGAACGGCGACGGAGCCGCGATGCAGGGACACAATCCGTTCAACCTGATCGGCGGCGATCTGGCGAGCGGCCGCTGGTGGTGGCGCAGCGACCGCCAGAGCGAAACGCCGCTGCCTGCGGGAGTGCACGGGCTGTCGAACGCCGCGCTCAACGAGCCGTGGCCGAAAGTGCGGCGCTTGTCGGCGGCGCTGGCGCATGCCTTGCACGGCGGCGACGCCAGCCTCGAAGCGCGCCTGTTCGCGCTGCTCGGCGAGCGCAGCGTCGCTGCCGACG
>JANNJX010000712.1:0-10102 GCA_031396005.1 Burkholderiales bacterium | reverse complement strand
ACGACGTTGGCGCCATGCATGGCCAGCGCCTTGGCGATGCCGAGTCCGATGCCGCTGGTCGAACCGGTGACGAGCGCTGTTTTTCCTGTGAGCATGATGGCCTTCCTCTCGTTGTTAGCATCGATTATCGAGACGGAGCCCACCCATGACCACCGAACCACGCCTCAACCATGCGCAGTGTCTGGACAATCGCGGCTTGCACCGCATGGCGTACTGGGAGTGGGGCGATGCCGCAAACCCGCGCGTCGTCGTCTGCGTGCATGGCCTGACGCGGCAGGGCCGCGACTTCGACACGCTGGCGCGTTCGCTGTGCGACGATTACCGCGTGGTCTGTCCGGACGTCGTCGGCCGCGGTCGTTCCGCGTGGCTCGCAGACCCGATGCATTACGGCGTGCCGCAGTACGTGGCCGACATGGTGACGCTGCTGGCGCGCTTGAATGCGAAAGAAGTCGATTGGGTCGGCACCTCGATGGGCGGCTTGATCGGCCTCGGCGTTGCCGCACTGAAAGACTCGCCGCTGCGCCGCTTCGTCATCAACGATGTCGGCCCGACGATCGAGCCGGCAGCGATCGCGCGCATCGGCGGCTATGTCGGCCGCGCGGCGCAGTGGTCCTCGCTCGATGAAGCGGCCGATGCGCTGTGGGAGATCTCGCAAGGCTTCGGCCCGCACACGCGCGCGCAGTGGCTGGCATTGACCGAGCCGCAGTTGATGCACGAAGGCAGCGCCTTCAAGCCGCGCTCGGACCCTGCGATCGCCGTGCCGTTCAAGGCCGTGACGCCGCAGATGGCGCAAGCCGGTGAAGCGCTGCTGTGGCAAGCGTGGGATTCACTGACGCTGCCGACGCTGCTGCTGCGCGGCCGCGAGAGCGATCTGTTGTCGGCCGCCACGGCGCAGTCGATGACGCAGCGCGGGCCGCGCGCACAACTGGTGGAGTTCGACGGCGTCGGCCACGCGCCGATGCTGGTGCAGCCCGAGCAGGTGACGGCGGTGCGCGACTTTCTCTTGTCGCCATGAAGACCCTGGCCGCGTGAAAACGACGGTTGCTTTCGCGCGGCCGCAGGAAGCCGCACCGATCGTCGCCCTGGCCGCCGACGCCGACAGCGATGGTCACGCCGCACTGACCCGCGCCCGCGCCTTCGCCGAGCCGCTGCTCGCCGACCACGCGCTGGACACCGGCGAGAATGCGCTCGCTCACGCCGACGGCGTGGCGCAGGTGCTGGCCGCCATCGGCGCGGCGCCGGCGATGCAGGCCGCGGCCTACCTCGTCTACGCCGCTGACTGGCTGCAGCGGCCCGAGGAGGCGGTCGGCAAAGCCTTCGGTCCGTCGTACGCGAGCCTGGTCGAGCACACCAGAAAGCTCGTGCAGATCCAGCGCGCCGCGCGCAGCGCTGCCGCGGTCGGCGACGCGCAGGCGCAGGCTGCACAGACCGAGCGCGTGCGCAAGATGCTGCTCGCTTTTTCGCGTGACCTGCGCGTGGTGCTGCTGCGCTTGGCGTCGCGCCTGCAAACGCTGCGCTGGCATGCCGCGGCACGCGTGCCGTGCCCGATCGACGTGGCGCGCGAATCGCAGACCGTGTTCGCGCCGCTGGCCAATCGCCTGGGCATCTGGCAGATCAAGTGGGAGCTCGAAGACCTGGCGTTTCGTTTCTTGAAGCCCGACGACTACAAACAAGTCGCCAAGGGCCTCGACGAAACGCGCGCCGGCCGCGAGGTGGCGGTGGAGGCGTTTCGTGCCACGCTCGCTGCCGACTTGCAGGCCCAGGGTTTGAAGGCCGAAGTGCAGGGCCGGCCGAAGCACCTGTACAGCATCTGGAAAAAGATGCAGGGCAAGCAACTCGCGCTCGGCCAGGTGATGGATCTGGCGGCGCTGCGCGTCGTCGTTGCCGACATCGACGCCTGCTACGCAGTGCTGGCGCGCGTGCACCAGCGCTGGCCGGCCCTGGACAGCGAGTTCGACGATTACATCGCCAAGCCCAAAGCCAACGGCTACCAGTCGCTGCACACCGTGATCCGCAACGATGAAGGCCGCGCCGTCGAGATCCAGATCCGCACGCGGGCGATGCACGAGCATGCCGAGTTCGGCGTCGCTGCGCATTGGGCCTACAAGGAAGGCGGCGCGCGCAGCGGCAACGAGGAGCGCATCGCGTTGGCGCGCAAAGCGGTGCTGCGGCAATTGCTGGCGTGGGAGCGCGACTTCACGACCGACGCCCAAACCGCCAGCGCCGACGAGCGCATCTACGTCTTCACGCCGCAGGCCACCGTGGTCGAGCTCGCGGCCGGCTCGACGCCGGTGGACTTTGCCTACGCGTTGCACACCGACCTCGGCCACCGCTGCCGCGGCGCGCGGGTCGATGGCGCGATGGTGCCGTTGTCCACACCGCTGGCCAACGGCCAGACCGTCGAAGTCAGCGCGGCGAAAGAAGGCGGGCCATCGCTCGATTGGCTGAACCCCGAGCTCGGCTTTCTTGCCGGCCAGCGCTCGCGGGCCAAAGTCCGCGCCTGGTTCAATGCGCAGGCGCAGCGGCAGACGATCGCGCGCGGCCGCGAGTTGGTGGAAAAGCTGCTGCAACGCGAAGGCAAGACGGCGACGCTGCGCGACGAACTCGCCGAGCAGCTCGGCTTCAAGTCGGCCGATGCGCTGTACGAAGTCGTCGGCAAGGAAGAGTTCTCGCTGCGTCACATCGAGCAGTTGCTGCGTCCCGCAGCGCCGGCGCCTAGCGAAGAAGCACCGCTGATCAAGCGCTCGCGCGCCGGCGATGCGGCGCGCCGCGGCGGCGTGCTCGTCGTCGGCGTCGATTCGCTGATGACCAGCCTGGCGCGCTGCTGCCGCCCGGCGCCGCCCGACACGATCGACGGCTTCGTCACGCGCGGCAAGGGCGTGGCCATCCATCGCCGCAACTGCAGCAACTTGAATCACATGCGAGCCCATTCGCCGGACCGCGTGATCGCCGTCGAGTGGGGCGCGAGCAGAGGCGACGGCGCGCTGTACCCGATCGACGTGCTCGTCGAAGCGCAAGACCGGCCGAGCCTGCTGCGCGACATCACCGAGGTCTTCGCCAAGGAGAAGGTCAACGTCACCGGCGCGCACACGCAGAGCGTGCGCGGCGGCGGCGGCGCAGTCACGGCATGGATGACCTTCACCGTCGAGGTCGCCAGCACCGAGCGGCTGTCGCAGGTGTTGAAGCAGGTGGCCCAGATCGGCGGCGTGCGTTCCGCGCGGCGGCGTTAAGGCCAAACTTTCGCTGCTAGAATTTGGGCTTCTTCAGGCGCGTAGCTCAGCTGGTTAGAGCACCACCTTGACATGGTGGGGGTCGTTGGTTCGAGTCCAATCGCGCCTACCAATGCGGTAGTGGATCAAGGGGGCTTGGCGGTGACGTCAGGCCCTTTCTTCTTGCGCGGCGCCCTGGTGGCGAAGATCCGTCCGGGACGCCGGGCGACGCGCATCTTCAATCCGTGGAAGGTCGGCGCCGCCTGCGGCGTACCACCAAGGGGCCGCCATCCAGCAACAAGAGGAGATCACGCTCATGACGCCACGACGCCTTGCTTTGATTTTTGGCGCAGCGCTGCTCGCTGCCGGCTGCGCTTCGGCGCCGCCGACCGCCGCCGATGCACTCTTTCGCGCCAACAAGGCGATGGGGGCCGACGCGCTGAAGTCACTGCGCTACAGCGGCGAGGGCGAAGGCTTCACCTTCGGCCAGGCCTATCTGCCGAGCGGCCCGTGGCCGAAGGTGGCCTACCACGCCGTGGTGCGCACCGTCGACTACGAGGCCGGCGCGATGCGCGACGAGATCACGCTGTCACGCGCCGAGCCACGCGGCGGCGGCGGCTATCCGCTGCAAGGCCAGCAGCGCAACGATCAGTTCGTCAGCGGCGAGTTCGCGTGGAATGTGACCGGCGGCAACGTTGCACCGGGCACGCGCTTCGTCGCCGACCGCGTGCACCAGTTGTGGATCACGCCGCACGGTGCGCTGAAGGCAGCGCAGCGCCACAACGCGACGCTGGCGAGTGCAGACGGCGGCGCGCAGCGCCTGTCGTTCACGCAGCCCGGCCGTCTGCGCGCCACCGTCACGATCGACGCGCAAGGCCTCGTGACGCAGGTCGATTCCACCTACCCCGACCCGGTGCTGGGCGACGCCGCGGTGCGCACCACTTACAGCGACTACAAGGACTTCAGCGGCATCAAGTTCCCGACGCGCGTGCGCCAGAGCGCGGGCGGCCACCCCGTGCTCGACCTGGCGATCAAGGACGTGCAGCCCAATGCCGCCGTTGCCGCGCTGGCGTTGCCCGAAGCCGCACGCAACGTTGCCGAACGCGTGACCAACGAGAAGGTGGCCGATGGCGTCTGGCACCTCGCCGGCGGCTCGCACAACAGCGTGCTGATTGAGATGAGCGACCACCTCGTCCTGGTCGAGACGCCGCTGGGCGACGCGCGCACGCAGGCCGTGATCGAGCACGTGAAGACGCTGGTGCCGAACAAGCCGATCCGCTACGCCGTCAACAGCCATGCCCACTTCGATCACTCCGGCGGCATCCGCGCCGCGGTGGCCGATGGTGCGACCGTGGTCACGATGGCGGGCAACGTGCCGTACTTCCAGGGCGTGTTCGGCACGGCCAACGCGCTGCGTCCCGACCGCATGGCCCAGGCCGGCAGGCCGGCGCGGCTGCAGGGCGTGTTGGGCGACAAGGCAGAGCTCACCGACGGCACGCGCACGATCGAGCTGCACAAGATCAGCGGCGGCCCGCACAGCGAGACGATGCTGATGGCCTACCTGCCGAAGGAAAAACTGCTGATCGAGGCCGACGCCTACACGCCGCTGCCGCCGAACACGCCGCCCCCCGCCACGCCCAATGCCAACAACGTCAACCTGATCGACAACATCGAGCGCCTGAAACTGCAGATCGATCGCATCCTGCCGCTGCACGGGCGCGTCGTGCCGCTGGCCGAGCTCTACACCACGGCAGGCCGGCAGCAGACGGCGCGTTGACGGTGCGCATGCCCAGCCTGGGCGGCACTTCGGGCTGAAGTGCCGGTCGGCGACCGCGGGCCTCGCCTTACGATGGCGCGATGAGCCTGATCGCGATCATCGGCGGCGGCCCTGCCGGGCTGATGGCGGCCGAGGCGCTGGCCGAGTCCGTCGCGGCGGCCGTGCCCGCGGCCGACGCGGCCGTCGTCCATGTCTACGACGCGATGCGGTCGGTCGGGCGCAAGTTTCTGCTGGCGGGCAAGGGGGGACTCAACCTCACGCACAGCGAGCCGCCGTCCGCCTTCGTCACGCGCTACGGCGCACGCGCGGCCGCGGTGGCGCCGTGGCTCGATGCCTTCGGCCCCGATGCGGCGCGGGCCTGGGCCGCCAGGCTGGGTGTCGATACTTTTGTCGGCACGTCGGGGCGCGTCTTTCCGACCGATCTGAAAGCGGCGCCGCTGCTGCGCGCCTGGCTGCACCGGCTGCGCGAGCGCGGCGTCGTCTTCCACATGCGGCATCGCTGGCTCGGCTTCGACGACGACGGCGCCACGCTGCGCTTTGCCACGCCGCACGGCGAGGTCGGCGTGCAGCCGCGCGCCACCGTGCTCGCGCTCGGCGGCGCGAGCTGGCCGCAACTCGGCTCTGACGGCGCCTGGGTGCCGTGGCTGCGCGCGGCCGGCGCCGACGTGGCACCGCTCGTGGCGGCCAACTGCGGCTTCGAGGTGGCGTGGAGCGATCACCTGCGCCAGCGTTTTGCCGGCGCGCCGGTGAAGCCGGTGGTGCTGCGCTTCGGTGAGGCTTTCGAGCCGACGTTCGAACGGCAGGGCGAGTTCGTGCTCAGCGATTACGGCATCGAAGGCAGCCTGGTCTATGCGGCCAGCGCTGCGATCCGCGATGCGATCGCACGCCAAGGCCGGGCCAGCCTCACGCTCGATCTGCTGCCGGACCACGACGCAGCGCGTGTACTGCGTGAGGTGGCGCACCCGCGCGGCGCGCGCAGCCTGTCGTCGCACCTGAAGAGCCGGCTCGGCCTGGCCGGCGTCAAGGCTGCCCTGCTGCACGAGGTGCTGCCGCGCGAGGCGTTGGCCGATGCGGCGCGCGTCGCGGCAACGATCAAGGCGCTGCCGCTGACGTTGACGGCGCCGCGGCCGATTGCCGAAGCCATCAGCAGCGCCGGCGGCGTGACGCTCGAGTCGCTCGACGAACACCTGATGCTGCGCGCTCGCCCCGGCGTGTTCTGCGCCGGTGAAATGCTCGACTGGGAGGCGCCGACCGGCGGCTACCTGCTGCAGGCGTCGCTGGCCAGCGGGCGCGTGGCCGGCGCGGGCGCAGCGCGCTGGCTCACGCGCTGAGCCTGCGTCAAGCCGCCCCCGCCGCTTGCTGCGCGCGCTGTCGCGCATGGTGATACGCCCCCTGTGGAATGTGCAGCAGATCGGCGATGCGCCACATCACGTGCCGCTCGTGCGCGCTCAGGTGGCCGTCGGCATAGGCCACGTTCCACATGTGCTCGATCATCTTCAGCTTGCGCGCCATGTCGAAGCGCTCGTTGATGCGCGAGGTGAAGGCGTAGAGGTCGGTCGCGCCTTGCGCCGTGGTGTGAGCGAGTTCCGCCAGGCGTGCGGCCTCGTCTTCGCCGAGCGCGAACTTGTCGCGCAGGGCAGCCAGCACGGCGAGGCGCTCGTCATCGTGCAAGGTGGCGTCCGAGCGCATCACCTCGACCAGCATCACCGCGGTGGCCAGTTGCAGCAGGTGCTCTTCGTCGGCCGCAGCGGCGCCGGGCGGCGGTGGTTGCAGCGCGGCGAGCAGGTTTTGCAGGGTCTTCAACATCGAGGCACTTCCTAGAACTGGAACAGCGACAAGCCCAACCCCAATGTCGTCTGCCGGTGGTTGTAGTCGAGCAGCGTTTCACCGTACCCGCTGAAAACCTGCACGTACCAACGCAGCCCGGCGGGCTCGTCGCTGTCGACCGGGTACGTGAGGTCGAGCTGCATCGAGCCGCGGTTGAGCGCGCGCAGGTTGGTTCGCCAGACCAGCGCTGCCGTCGCCGTGCCGGGCAGCCAGGTCGCTTGCAGCTCGCCGCGGCCGATGTAATTGGTGAGATCCGGGTTGTCGTCGTCGCGGCGCGATTCGTCGACACGCCGGTGCAGGCGCCACTGCAGGCCGAACTCGTTGCGCTCGAAACCGGCGCCGACATAGATGCGGTTCCAACTGCGCGACAGCGGCACGGCCTGGCCGTTGGACTGGTGCGCCACACCCGCCTGCACCATGCGCCACTGCCAGCCGAACGGCAGCGCGCGCAAGCCTTGGGGCACCGGCACGACGTAGATCGCCTCAGGCTGGTAGTCGCTGCTGCGAAACGGCGCCGACTCCTGCGAGTTCCACAACTGCCACAGCGCGCGCTGCGTGTAGGCCACCCAGAGATCGGCGTCGGGCAGCAGCACGTCGCTCGCCGCCTTGGCGCGCAGCGACACCTGCAGCTTGGCTTCGACGGCGCGGTAGCGCTCGTTCGGCGTCTGCGCCGCTCGCGTCGGGCTGCTTGGCGCGCGGTTCAGGTTCGACGTGTAGTGCAGCGGCAGCAGGTAGTTGGGCAGGTGCGTGCGGACGACGAACTTGCGCCGCTTGTCGGCTTCGTCGAGCTCCCACAGCCGCGACATGATCGAGCCGCTGCCCGTGGCTGTTGCGGTGGCGGGCGCCGGCGTGGCGTCCGGGTCAGGCTTGAACAAGCGGTCGTAGCAGGCCAAGCGCTTTGCAGGGTCAGGCTCGGCGGCGCAGCGGCTGCCGTCCTGCGCCCAGGCGGTATGGCTGAGCAAGGCTGCAGCCACAAGACCGACATACCGACAAGGGTGGTGAAGATGCTGCATGGAAGCGCAGCATGCCATCACCGCAGCGCGGACGCGAAAGCGAGCCCATTCAAGCGACCGCCGCGGATCCGGCTTTGCCGGTCCGCCAGCGGTGCCCCCTTGAGGGGGAAGCGGCGAAGCCGCTCCGGGGGTGGGTCACTGATGCGGGTTGAGCAGATCCACGCGGCCATCAAACGCAAAGTGCAACAGGTCCTCCATGTTGAAGCGGCCTTGCTTCGCGCCCGGGCCGAGCGTCGGCTTGAACTCGGGGTCGGTGACGATCCCGTGGTGGCTGGTCTGCATCGCGCGGTGGAAGGTCTCGGCGACGATACGCGCGCCGACATCGCCCAGCTTGTTGCCGTGGAACTCGGCCTCACGCAGCACGTAGAACCACAGCGGCGTGTTCTTCAGCAGCTCGTTGCGGTCCGGCACGTCGGCCGCGGTGAGCTTGACGCCGCCGTTGCCGTCGAACAGCTGTTCCTTGTTCAACGCGTCGATGTTGATGCCGGCGTCCTTGTAGGCCTGCACCAGTTGCTGTCCCGACGCCAGGCCGAGCATGCGCCCGCGCACCAGGTTGCGGAAGGCCAGGTTGCGCTTCTTCAGCAGCGGCGCTTCGGTGGCGCCGAAGCTGCCGATCGGCAGCAGCGACAGCGGGTCGGTCATGCCGCTGTCGATCTTCATCGCGAAGTTGAAGTCTTCCTTCGGCGGCACGAAGGCCGGGTTGTCGGCCTTGAAGCGGCTGAAGTCGAACAGGCGCAGCATGTCGGCCACCCAGTTGCTCGGCAGCGCGGGCAGCGTGTTGACGGCGGCTTCGAGGTCGCGCAGGTCTTCTTCGGAGCCGGGCGCATGCTGCGTCGGCGACAGCGTGCCGCTGGTGCCGGAAAAGCGGAACAGGCGGAACAGATGTCCGCTGTCGAGCGCGCCCGGCTTGCTGTTGAAGATCTTGTTCCACTCGTAGCCGGTGCGGATCATGCTGTGGCCGAGGCGGAACGCGGCGCCGGAAAACTCCACCGGCATCGTCGCGTACGGCGAATGCGGGTGGGTCTCAAAAATGCGGCCGTAGCTGTAGACGTCGTCCACCACCGCCGGCGCGCAGACGCGCGGCAGGTAGTCGTGGCGCAGCATCCAGTGGTAGTGCTTGGTCACGGTTTCGCGCGCGCGCTCGAACAGCACGCGGCTGGGCACGCTTTTGGCGGTCAGGTCGTCGACCACCTTGTTGTGAAAACGGATGAACGCCGCATGCACCTGCGCGATCGCCAGGTTTTCGTCGTCGCGGATGTCGGGGATCTTGGCTTCGCGCGCGGTGCGGCGGCGGCCGTCGGCGGCGCTGCCGCGGCGCGGCAGGTCGTAGCCGTCGCCGTTGGCCGTCGGGTTGACGCCGGGCACTGGCAACGGGCGGCCGGAGAGCAGCTTGACGCCGTCGTCCCGGTAGAACTCGGGCTGCAGGGCGGGGCCGCGGCCGTAGAGACTGTCCAGGTCGAGCGTCGGCGAGCGCAGCGATTGCAGCGGCAGCACGCCGGTGGTGGAAAGTTCCAGCTCCGATGGATCGAGCGTCATGTCGTGATCGACGAACTGGCCGAGGTAGGTGTAGCCGGCAGGCATCTTGGTGTCGGGCTGGCCCTTCTTCTGCACCATCGCCACGGCGAGTTGTGCCAGCACGTCGTCGCTATTGGGCGCGCCGACGAGGCCGGGCACGAAGCGCGAAAAGCGGAACTCGACGCTCTCTTCGAGACCATCCGCAATCCATTGTTTGGCTTCGCCGTGCGTGCCCAGACAGCGCATGCCTTCACCGGCGATGTAGTAGGCCTCGCGGCCGTGTCGTCCACTCGTGATTGCTCTCCACTGAAGAATGCTTTGGGCAACATGCCCGCCGTCGCAGTTGAAGGTAGGCCACTGTCGCCAGCCGCGTGTCCCCACCTCTAGGGGCACGCTGCGGCCTCTAGGGACAGAGGGCGAGTGGAGGATTAGGGGGACGCGCAACGACTGGTTGCACTCGATACGCGCGAGCGCTTGCGCAGCCATCGATCGGAGCGCGGGCGCCGGCAACGCTGCGCGTTGGCGACAATGCGCGTCGATCCAACCGGAGCAACGATGAGCGACCCCACCACCACCCAGCCGGTTGCCTTGGTCACCGGCGGCGCACCAGCAAGGGCGCCTTGATCCACCTCACCAAGCAGCAGGCGATCGAGCTCGGCAACGCCGGCATCCGCGTCAATGCGATCGCGCCGGGACCGGTGGACACCGATATGGCCAAGCTCGTGCACAGCGTGGCCATCCGCGCCGACTACCACGATGTG
>JANNJX010000697.1:0-4574 GCA_031396005.1 Burkholderiales bacterium | reverse complement strand
AGGCCGAGAAAACCCAGGATCGCCGGCAAGTGTTCGTCGAAGTCCGACAGCGCATGGTCGCTGCCGTCGATCAGTCGCATCGGCGAGCTGTCGTAGCGGCCGCTCATCTCGCGCCAGTCGAGCACCTCATCGCCCTTGGCGATTACCGGAAGATAGCGTTCGGGCATCGTCACCGCGCGCGGCGTCAAGAGGCGCAGTTGAGTCACGTACTCGGGCTTGAAATAGAAGGCGTCGTCGGGGTCGTGGAATGAAGTCAGCTCGCCGATGTAGCCGGCCAGATCGCGAGCGGGGTTGATGGCCGGGTTGAGCAGCACGGCGCGGCAGCCGGTTTTCTCCGCGACCACGGTGGCATAAAAGCCGCCGAGTGAGCTGCCGATGACCGCCATGTGGTCGGTCGGCCAGCGCGCGAGTTCTTCGAACACGAGATCCATCGACTCGCGCGGCGACGGCGGCAGTTGCGGACACCACCAATGCACCTCGGGCCGGTGGCGCTGCAGCCAGTCGGCCATGAAACGCGCCTTGAACGACTTCGGCGACGAGCGGAAACCATGCAGGTAGAGCAGGTGGGTGATCGGCTCGTCGTGGGTCATCTGAACTTGACGCGCAGGCCGTCGAGCAGCTTCGCGTGGATGCCGCCGAAGCTGCCGTTGCTCATGCACAGCACATGGTCGCCAGGCTTCGCCGCCGCGATCACGGCTGCGGCGAGCGCATCAACCTTGTCGGCCACCACCGCCAGCGAGCCCATCGGCGCCAGTGCGTCGTGCGCGTCCCAGCCGTAGTTGCCCTGCAGGCAGAACGACAGATCGGCTTCTTCGAGCGCCCACGGCAGTTGCGCCTTCATCGTGCCGAGCTTCATCGTGTTGCTGCGCGGCTCGAAGACTGCGAGCACGCGCTGCAAGCCGACACGTTGACGCAGCCCACCGACGGTGGCGCGGATGGCGGTCGGGTGGTGCGCAAAGTCGTCATAGACCTTGACGCCGCCCGCCTCGCCGATCAGCTCCATGCGGCGCTTGGCGTTTTCGAATTTGCCCAGCGCTGCGGCCGCCGCGTCCGGCGCGACGCCAACATGCTCGGCCGCGCCGATCGCCGCCAGCGCATTCAACTGGTTGTGCTCGCCTTGCAGGGACCACTCGACGCGGCCGATCTTCAAGCTGCCGCGCAGCACGTCGAAGGCATGCGGCTCGCCGCGCGCGCGCAACGCGCCGGGTTCTTCGCGCAAGGCGCCGAAGCGCACGACCTCGCTCCAGCAGCCGCGCGTCAGCACGCGTTGCAGCGCTTCGTCGCGCGCGTTGACGACCAGCCGCCCCTTGCCCGGCACCGTGCGCACGAGGTGATGGAACTGCGTTTCGATCGCGGCCAGGTCGGCAAAGATATCGGCGTGGTCCATCTCGAGGTTGTTCAGGATCGCGGTGCGCGGCCGGTAGTGGACGAACTTGCTGCGCTTGTCGAACAGCGCCGTGTCGTACTCGTCGGCTTCGATGACGAAATACTTTCCCGCGCCCAGTCGCGCCGAGATGTCGAAGTTCATCGGCACGCCGCCGATCAGAAAGCCCGGCTTCAATCCAGCCGCTTCGAGGATCCAGGCCAGCATCGCGCTCGTCGTCGTCTTGCCATGCGTGCCGGCGACGGCCAGCACATGCTGCTGCTTGAGCACATGCTCGAACAGCCACTGCGGGCCGCTCGTGTAGTCGGCGCCGGCGTCGAGGATCGCTTCCATCAGCGCGAAGTCCCGCGAGCGCGCGCGCGTGACGACGTTGCCGATGACGAACACGTCGGGCTTCAGCCGCATCTGGTCGGCGGAGAAGCCTTCGATCAACTCGATGCCCAGCGCACGCAACTGATCGCTCATCGGCGGATAGACATTGGTGTCGCAGCCGGTGACCTGGTGCCCGGCCTCGCGCGCGATCGCCGCAATGCCGCCCATGAAGGTGCCGCAGATGCCGAGGATGTGGATGTGCATGAAAAGATTCTAGGGCGCTGATATTGTGTGTTGATGGGCTTTGCACCCGCACACAACCCGTTCGCCTGGATTGGCACGCATGCGTACGCGTATCCGCTGCTCGAAGCGCTGCACATCGTCGGCATTGCGATGCTGCTCGGCAGCTTGATCCTGCTCGAGCTGCGTGTCTGGGGCTTCGGCGCCGCGCTGCCGATCGAACCGCTGGCGCGCCTGGCGCTGCCGCTGACGTTGGCCGGTTTTGCACTGGCCGCGACCAGCGGCTCGCTTATGTTCGCCAGCCAGCCGGGTGACCTCATTGCCAACCGCGTCTTCGTCATCAAGATGGGGCTGGTCATGCTCGCCGGCCTCAACGCAGCGTCGTTTCATGCGCGCGGCGGCGTGACGCGGGGCGATCGAACGGCGCGCTTTCAAACCCTCATGTCAGTCGGGATTTGGTTGGCCGTTATCTTCTG
This sequence comes from Burkholderiales bacterium, assembly GCA_031396005.1. Classification (GTDB taxonomy): domain Bacteria; phylum Pseudomonadota; class Gammaproteobacteria; order Burkholderiales; family Burkholderiaceae_C; genus CADEEN01. Next base: position 2,162 of record JANNJX010000697.1, on the reverse strand, counting down.
TGGCCGCTGGATCGCCTACCTCTGAGGAATCTGCTCATGGATCGTCGGCTTCTGCTCTCCGCCGTTGCTTTGTTCCCGCTCGCCGCCCGTGCCCATCACGGCTGGAGCAGCTTCGACCTGGCACGGCCGATTTACCTCGAGGGCCGCGCCGTCAACGTGGCCTGGCGCAACCCACACGCCGAGCTCGATCTCGATGTCGCGCCTGACCTGAGGCTGCCCGCCGATCTGACTCAGCGCACGGTGCCGGCGCAGTCGGCCAGCGTCGATGGCCCGGGGCTGCTCAAGGCGGCGCAGTTGCCGATGCGCAAGGACAAACGCTGGCACATCGAACTCGCGCCGTTGTCGCGCATGGACGCGTGGAAAGCCGTGGAGGTCAAAAACGGCGATGCGCTGTCGATGCTCGGCTTCACCTTCGCCGGCGAGAAGGGTGATGCGATCCTGCGCGTCGAGTACCTGTGGGCCGGCGGCAAGGTCATCGGCCTGCGCTCCAGCCCGGCGTGATCAAAGCGACTTGAAGGCCTCGCGAGCCGCCGATAGCGTCATGTCGATGTCATTCGCCGAGTGCGCCGCGCTGACGAAGCCGGCCTCGTAGAGCGCGGGCGCCAGGTACACGCCGCGATCGAGCATGGCGTGAAAGAAGCGGTTGAAGCGCTCCTTGTCAGTGGCCATCACGGTGCTGTAGTTCTGCGGCAAGGCGCTGGTGAAGAAGAAGCCGAACATGCCGCCTTCGCTGTCGCTGCAGAACGGCACGCCCGCCTCCTTGGCTTCGCGCGCCAGGCCATCGGCCAATGATCGTGTGCGCGCAGACAGCGCGTCGAAGAAGCCGGGCTTGGCGACCTCGCGCAGCGTCGCCAGCCCGCAGGCCGTGGCCACCGGGTTGCCGGAGAGAGTGCCGGCCTGATAGACCGGGCCGAGCGGCGCGAGTTGGCTCATCACGTCCTTGCTGCCGCCGAACGCCGCCAGCGGCATGCCGCCGCCGATGACCTTGCCGAAGACGCTGACATCGGGCACGAAGCCGGGGATCAGCTTGGCGTACAGACTTTGTGCGCTGCCGAGGGCAACGCGAAACCCGGTCATCACTTCGTCGAACACCAGCAGCGTGCCATCGCGCGAACACAACTCGCGCAGTCGCGTCATGAACGGCACGGCCGCGCGCACGAAATTCATGTTGCCGGCGATCGGCTCGATCATCACGCAGGCCAGCTCGCGCGGGTGGGCGTCGAACGCGGCTTCGAGCGCGGCGACGTCGTTGTACGGCAGCACGATCGTGTCCTTGGCCACTTCGGGCGGCACGCCGGCGGAGGTCGGGTGGCCGAACGTGGCCAGACCGGACCCCGCCTTGACCAGCAGCGCGTCGGCATGGCCGTGGTAGCAGCCTTCGAACTTGATGAACTTGGCGCGACCGGTGGCGCCGCGGGCCAGGCGCAGCGCGCTCATGCCGGCTTCGGTGCCGGACGAGACCAGGCGCACCTGCTGCATGCTGGGCACATGGGCCAGGATCGCTTCGGCGAGCTCGATCTCGCGCTCGGTCGGCGCGCCGAACGACAGGCCTTCGCTGGCCGCGCGCATCACCGCTTCCAGCACGGCCGGGTGACCATGGCCGAGGATCATCGGGCCCCACGAGCCGATGTAGTCGATGTACTTGGTGCCCTCGGCGTCCCACAAGTAAGCCCCCTGCGCGCGGGCGATGAAGCGCGGTGTGCCGCCGACGGCGCGAAACGCGCGCACGGGCGAGTTGACGCCGCCGGGGATGACCTTCTGCGCTCGCGTGAAGAGCGATTCGTTAGTGGACACGGCGCGAGGCTCCTGGCGGCAGGCCGCTGTTTTCGGGCTCGGCCTCGCCCTCGGCCGGCGCCTCGCCGTCCTCGGGCGGTGGCAGCGCCCAGAAGAAGCGGTCCGGGACGACGTTGCCCATGCCGGGCCGGAAGCCCGCATCGAGACTCTGGTCGAGAAACTGCAGCGCTTCGCCGACGGCATCCGACAACTCCGCGCCCGAGGCCAGCAGCGCCGCCAGCGCCGCCGACAGCGTGTCGCCGGCGCCGACGAAGCCGGCTTCGAAGAGCTCGAACTTCTCGCCGGTGAGCGCGCCTTGCGGAGAGGCCAGCACGTTGTCGATCCACTGCTCCTTGCCCTTGCTCGGCAGCATGACGCCGGTGACGAGC
>JANNJX010000691.1:0-21224 GCA_031396005.1 Burkholderiales bacterium | reverse complement strand
GGCGTCGATCCAGGCGCCGGCCTGGCCGGGCGTGGCTGAGAGCGTGCGTGTTTCGAACAGGCCGTTGCCGCTCGGTGCGGCCAGCCACTCGCGCGAGCCGTCGGTGGACTGCGGCAGCGCTTCGTCGAGCGCCACCTGGTTGTCGCCGCTGGTGCCGCGAAAGACGACGCCGCCGGGGCCGTCGATGAACGGCGGCGCGGCAGAACCTTGACCACCGAAGAGAAACGCGCCGGCGCCGTCGCCGCGGTTGGCCGCCAGCAGCAACTGGCCACGCAGGGCCTTGAGTTTTTCGGCCAGCGCCACGCGCTCGCCGTCGCTGTAGCTGCCGTTGCCGGCGGCAATCAACGTCTCGCGCACCTGCTGCAGCAACTCGCCGGCCTCGCCGAGTGCGGACTCGGTGAGTGTCAACACGCTGCGGCTGGCTTCGAGCGCGCGCTGGCTGGCGTCGTGGCGCGACAGCGAAGCCAACGCGCGTTCGGCGCGCGCCGCGGCGGCCGGATCGTCGCTGGCACGTTGCACACGTTTGCCGCTGGTCAGCCGCTCCTGCGCATCGGTGAGTTCGCGCTGGCGCTGCTGCAGGCGTTCGAGTCCGCTGTCAAAGGACTGGCTGGTGGAAAGGCGAAGCATTTCAGTGTCTCCTCAAGCGCGGCGCGCACAACCAAGCGACCGCCGCGGATCTGGCTTTGCCAGGCCGCTGGCGGGCCTTGCAGGCCGCATGGCCGCGAGACGCGGCCACTCCCAGGCCCGTCCAAGCCGACGCAGGTCGGCGTGGAGCCGCGGGCCTCGGCCCCACTGAGGGGGAGGCGCCGAAGGCGCTTCGGGGGTGGGCCACGTCACCTCCCGACCGTTTGCAGCAGCGTGTCGAAGACGCTCTGCGCCACCTGCAACACTTTGGCCGCGGCCTGGTAGCTTTGCTGGAACTGGATCAGCCGCGCCGCCTCTTCGTCGAGATTAACGCCGCTCTCCGCCGACACGCGGTCGCGCGCTTGCGAGGCCACTGCGCCCGACGCGTCGGCCGCGGTGCGCGCGCCTTGCACGCTGACGCCGACGCCGGCCATCACGCTGGCATAGGCGTCGGTGATGGTCTGGCCACCGACGAAGGCCTGGTCGCGCAACGCGGCCAGGGCGAGGGCGTTGCCGTTGCTGACGCCGGGATAAGCCGTCTGCGACACGGTGAACTCGTCGCCGATGGACGGCGCGCCGTCCAGGAGCAACTCGAAACCGTTGAGCGTTATCGCCTGCCCGGGCTGCCAAGTGCCGCTGCCGCTGGACAACAGCGCGTTGCTGCTGCGGTCGCGCAGCTCCCAATCGTAGGCGCCGGCGGCGGACGTGAAGCTGATCGACGCCGTCTGCTGCGGGTCCACCGCCGGATCGACAACGCGCAGGCTGGCGACGCTGCCGGTGCCGGTGTTGGCGTTGCTGCTCTCGGCCTGCAACGGCGACGCCGCCGCCAGGCCGCGTGGGTCATCGAGCACGCGGCGCATGTTCACCGCCGCACGCGACACCGGCTGCAGCAGGAAGCGGTCGCCGGCCGCAGCGCCGCTGACGTTGATGACAAGGCCATCGACCGTGTCGCCGCTGGCGATGCTGCGCACGAGGCCGTCGGAGCGGCGCGTCAACACGAACTGTCCCGGCGTGGCGGCATCGGGTTCGAGCGTGTACTCGCTGGCCTGCAGCGCCGTCTCGTCGGCGATCGTCATCGACACGCTGCCGATGAAGTTGCCGGCCACGTCGCGCGCGTTGCTCTGCGCCGCCAGCGCCAGCGGCGCGCCGACGGCGAACAGCGGCGCGCCGCTGCCGGGCGGCACGCGCAAGTCCAGACCGAGTGCCTGTTGTTCGTTGGTGCGAATCGAGAACGCCGCCGCCATGCGGCCCAATGCCGCGCGCGCGTCGGCGAGGTCTTCGTTCTGAAAGCGCAGCAGGCCGCCGATGGTGCCGCCCGCGAGCAGGGACGATGGCAAGCTGCGCAGCGTGCCGCTGTCCTCGACGGCGATCGCCCCGCGCGTGACGTCGAACTCGTCGCTCGCCAGCGCCAGCTTGCTGGCCTGTGTGCCGAGCACCAGGCGCTGGCCGCCGGCGATGAACACCGCCAGCGTGCCATCGTCGGCCGGCAACGTCGTCACCTGCACGAATTGGCTCAGCTCGGCGATCAACTGGTCGCGCTGGTCGAGCAGATCGTTCGGCGTCTGGCCGCTGCCGAGCACGCGCGCAATCTGCTCGTTGACGGTGGCGATGCCTTGCGTCAGTTGGTTGACGCTGGCCACGGCCACCTGCAGGTCCTGCACCACGCCGTCTTGCAGCGTGTCGATCTGCGCGCCGGCGGATGCATAACGCTGGGCCAGGTCCTGCGCCCGCGCCAGCACGACCTGGCGTGTGGACAGGTCCTGCGGCCGGCTGGACAGGTCCTGCGGCCGGCTGGCCAGATCGACCATGGCGTTGAACAGCAGACTCGCTGCATGGCCGAGGCCGGCCTCGCCGGTAGGGAACACGGTTTCGAGCCGCTGCAAGTGTTCGAGCCGCGCGCCGTCGGCCGCGGCCTGCGACGCTGCCGTCGCCGCTTCACGCGTCAGGAACTGGTTGTGCGCGCGTGTGACCGCGGCCACGTCCACACCCTTGCCGAAGAACCCGGCGCCGGTGAACTGGCCTTGCGCGGTGGCCAGCTCGACCTGCTGGCGCGAGTAACCCTCGGTGTTGACGTTGGCGATGTTGTGGCCGATGGTCTGCAACGCCGCGTAGTTGGCGAACATCGCGCGCGTGCCGATCGACAGCAATGGTGAGGCGCTCATGCCAGGCTCCGTTGCAATCTGAGCGTTGTGTTGATGATTCGGCCGAGCTTGTCGGCGTAGGCGGGATCGGTGGCGTAGCCGGCGCGTTGCAGGCCCTGCGCGAAATTCGTTGCGTCACTCGCTTGGGCAACGACATCCTTGTAGCGCGGGCTCGTCTTCATCAGCCGCGCGTAGTCGGCAAACGATTCGTCGTAGCTCGAATAGGCGCGAAAGGCCTGCACTATCTTCTTCGGCTGGCCGTCGATGTACTCCGTCGTCGTGACCTGTGCGACCGGACCTTTCCAGCCGACACCGGCCTTGATGCCGAACAGGTTGAAGCTGTTCGAGCCGTCGGCCATGCGGATGTTCTTCTTGCCCCAGCCAGTTTCGTGCGCCGCCTGCGCCACCATGAACGCGGCCGGGATGCCGGTCTTGGCTTCGGCCTTGTTCGCCGCCTCGGCGTGCGAGGCGACGAACTCGCCGGCGCTCGCGGGGGCGCGCAGCGGCGTCGTCTGCGACACGTGGTTGATCTGCGGCTTGGCGTGCGCTGCGCCCATCTGCCGTGCGAGCTGACGCTCGATCGCATCGGCCAGGCCGCCCTTGCTGCCGCTCATCTTGCCGGCGAATTCGGTGTCCATCATCTCGGTGCCGAGCTTCGTGCCCTCGTTGTCGAGCATGCCTGAGCTCATCGTCGCCTGTCGCATCGACTTCATCAGCTCCTGCATGAACAGCGATTCGAACTGCTTGGCGACTTCCTTGATCGCGTGCTTCGGGTCCTGCGTGGCGATGTTGCGCAGTCCGGCGAGTGGATCGACCTTCATTGCTAGATCACCTCGATCTCGGCGTTCAAGGCGCCCGCGCTTTTCATCGCCTGCAGGATCGCCAGCAGATCCTGCGGCGTCGCGCCGAGTGCGTTCAGCGCCTTGACCACATCGGCCAGCTTCGCCCCCGCCGGCATCTGCACCAGCGAGCCGGCCTGCTGTGCGATCGTGATGTCGGCCTGGCTGGCCTGCGCCGTCGTGCCGCCCGACAGGGGGCCGGGTTGGCTGATCACCGGCGTGCTGCTGATGGTCACCGACAGGCTGCCGTGCGCCACCGCGCACGCTGCCAGCGTGACGGCGTCGTTCATCACCACCGAGCCGGTGCGCGCGTTGAGCACGATGCGCGCCGCCGGCTTGGTCAATGCCAACGGCAGGTTCTCCACGTCGGCGAGGAAGGCGACGCGCGCATTCAGGTCCTGCGGTGCGCGCACGCGGACCACGCGGCCATCGAGCGCAAACGCGGTGCCCTCGCCTTTGGCGGTGTTGATTGCCTTGGCGACCTCACGCGCGGTGGCGAAGTCGGCGCTCGTCACGTCGAGCTGCAGGAACTCGCCTTGCGCTGCATTGGCAAAAGGCGTCGGCACGCTGCGCTCGACCGTCGCACCTTGCGGCACGCGGCCGGCAGCGAGGTGGTTGATCTGCACCTTCGAGCCGGCCGCCGAAGCGCCGGCGCCGCCGACGATCAGATTGCCTTGCGCCAGCGCGTAAACGTTGCCGTCGGCGCCCTTGAGCGGCGTGGCGATCAGCATGCCGCCGCGCAGGCTCTTCGCATTGCCGAGCGACGACACGTTGACGTCGATCGCCTGCCCCGGCTGCGCAAACGCCGGCAGCGCGGCCGTGACCATCACCGCGGCCACGTTCTTGGCCTGCAGTTGCACGCCCGGAGGCACCGCCACGCCCATCTGCGACAACATCGCCGCCAGGCTTTGCGCGGTGAACGGCGCGCCTTGGCTCTGGTCTCCCGTGCCGTCGAGCCCGACGACGAGGCCGTAGCCGACGAGCGGGTTGCTGCGCACGCCTTGCACGGCAGCCACTTCCTTGATGCGCGTCGCGGCGTGCGCCGGCCACCAGACGGCGGCGCTGGCGGCGAGAACCGTGAACACAATCGCAGCACGCATGCAGCGTTCGATCATCGAGTCGGTCATATCGGCATCACGCTCAGAAAGAAGCGCGACAGCAGGCCCATCACCTGCGCATCGGCTTGTTGACCGCGGCTGCGGTGTTCGACGCGCACGTTGGCGATCTGCGCGCTCGGCACGCTGTTGCCCGGCTGGATCGCGCGCGGATCGACCTGGCCCGAGAAGCGCAGCACGTCGACGTTCGCGTTGACGCCGATCTGCTTTTCGCCCTGGATCATCAGATGGCCGTTGGGCAACACGCCGGTGACGAGCACGGTGATCGTGCCGCTGAAATCGTTGCTGCTCTCGGTGGCGCCCTTGCCGCCGAAGGTGTTGGCCGACGTGCCGCCGACCGCAGCGCGGCCGAACGAGTTCGGCGAGATTCCCGGCAGCGCCGTGACCGAGCCGGAGAGGCTGCCGCTCTTGTCGACCGACGACGTCGACTTCTGACTGGCACTGACCTTTTCGACGATCGTTACCGTCAGCGTGTCGCCGGGCAGGCGCGCACGGTGGTCCTCGAACAGCGGGCGGTAAGCGGCGGCCTGGTAGATCGCGCCGTTGACGACGGGTGCGGTGTGGTTCGGCTGCGCTGCCACCGGCGGCAATCCGCCGATCTGCACCGGCGGTGCGCGATAGGCGTCGACGCTGGCACAGCCCGCGAACGCGCAAGCCAGCAGCACCATCACCAGCACGAGCCAACTGCGCATCACACTTGCCCCAACTTTTGCAGCATCTGGTCGGACGTCTGGATCGCCTTCGAGTTCAGCTCGTAGGCGCGCTGCGTCTGGATCATCGCCACCAGTTCTTCGACGACGTTGACGTTGCTCGTCTCGACGAAGCCCTGCTGCAACAGCCCCAGTCCGTTGCTGCCCGGCGCGCCGGCTTGCGGCGCGCCGGACGCCGCCGTTTCGCCCCACAGGTTCATGCCCTTCGGGTCGAGGCCGGCCGGGTTGACGAACGACGCGATCGTGACCTGCCCGATCTGCTGCGCCGTGGCCTGCCCCGGCAGCGCCACCGACACCGTACCGTCGGGCGCGATCGTCACGCTCTGCGCATTCGCCGGAATCGTGATGCCCGGCTGCACGAGGTAGCCGTTGTTGGTGACGAGCTGGCCCTGCGCATCGACCTGGAACGAACCATCGCGCGTGTAAGCCGTCGTGCCGTCGGGCTGCTGGATCTGGAAGAAGCCCTGGCCCTTGACCGCGACGTCGAGGTTGTTCGACGTCTGCTGGAAACTGCCCTGCGTGAAAATGCGCGACGTGGCCACCGGCCGCACGCCGAGGCCAAGCTGCAAGCCGGTCGGCAACTGCGTGGCATCGCTGCTCGCCGCGCCGGCCTGACGCAGGTTCTGGTACATCAAGTCCTCGAACACGACATGGCCGCGCTTGAAGCCGTTGGTGCCGACGTTGGCCAGGTTGTGCGAGATGTTGTCCAGCTGCGTCTGCTGGGCTTCCATGCCGGTCTTGGCGATCCAGAGTGAACGAATCACGTGCGCGCTCCTTGCGGTGTGGAGCGATGTTCCTTTCAACCCGAGTCGCCCGGTGCGGCGATAAGCCGGCCGAAGCGCTGCCAGTTCACTCGCGCGCACCCCGGCTTTGCGGGGGCGCGGATGCCGTTTCGTGCGCTATCTCACGGCTCGGCCGCGTCTGCGGCGCAACGCTCCCCCCGGTGCAGGGTAGATCGGCGAGCGCGCCGGGTCCTAGCATCCGCCACCCCTACTCGTGCGAAGGAATACCGTGAAGAAAAACATCGATCTCGAAATGGCCAGCATCGCCCAGCGCCGCTCGTTCCTGCGCATCGCCGCAGGCGCTGGTGCCGCCGCGCTCGGCGCCGGCCTGTTGGCCGCCTGCGGCGGCGGCGGCGACGACGAAGCCACCTCCAGCTCGCGCGAAGACGCGCAGACGCGCATCGTCAATGGCTGCAGATCCAAGGCCGCGGCGGTGGTCGATACCGCGGGCACACCGTTGGGCTACATCGACTTCATCAACGACGGCGTCAACGCCTCGGTCCTCATCTTTTCGGCCGACAACACCAACTGCAAACTGCGCAACATCAAGCTCTGGCTGGGCACCGACCTGGCCACGCTGCCGCGGGACGGCGCCGGCATGCCCGACTACGCCGCGTTCCCCGTGCAGCAAGTGGTGAGCGGCGACGTGGTCGAGCGTGAAGCGCTGATCCCCCTGGCCTCGCTCGGCCTGAGCAGCGCGGCGCTTTCTTGCGCAGCCCCCGCGCCCAAGGTTTACCTGGTGGGCCAGGTCACCACCAGCTGCGCCAACGGCACGGTGCGCGGCTACGACAGCCCGAGCAGCACGGCGAGCTTCAACTTCGCACGCTTCGACTTGTGCTGCGCCGACACGCTGCCGCCGGTGGTGCTCGCCGGTTGCGAGACCGCCTTCGCCAAGGGCGGTTATGTCTTCACCACCGACGCCAAGAGCAATCCGGAGGGCCTGCCAACGCTCGGCCTGACGCGCAACCGCTGGGGCTGGGGCATCAACCTGGTCGCACCTAGCATCACCACCCACCGCATCTACGCCGGCGCCGGTTTGAACCAGGCCAGCGCGGGCAAGCTGGTCGGCCTGCTGACGGTGGACTACACGGGCTCGCAAGCCACGGTCACCTACACGATGGCGCCGGGCGCGGTGATGACCGAGGCGCATCTGTATGTCGGCGACCGCAGGCCGACCACGATCGCCCCGGGGCAATTCGGCAACACGCAATCCTTTGCCACGCCGGCGACGACGCACACCTTCACGGTGCCGGTGTCCGACAGCAACGGTGACGGCGTCTGGCTGATCGCGCATGCGGTGGTCTGCGGCAGGAACTGAAGGCCGCGTTTTTCGACACGCCACGGGCCGGCCCTGCCGGCCCGTGGCGTTTTGTCGGCTACATGCCGTTCGGCGACAACAGCTTGGCCGCCGTCTGCTCCTGCCGCTCGGCCGTTTGCAGCAGTTTCATCTGGTGCTCGAACTGGCGCGCGGCGGAGATCATCGAGATCATCGTTTCGACAGCGCTGACGTTGGAGCCTTCGAGCGCGCCGTCTTGCAGGCGTGCGTTGGCGTCACGTTGCAGATCGCCTTCGCCAGCGCGAAACAGGCCGTCGGCGCCGCGCGCGATCGCGGTTGGCGACTCCGGCGAGACGAGCTTCAGGCGGCCGACCGACGTCGAGCGGCCGTTCACGCCCTTAGCACTCACCGTGCCATCGCTGGCGATGCTGACCTCGCTGTTCGCCGGTACGTTGATCGGCCCGCCGTCGCCGAGCACGGGCAGGCCGCTCTTCGTGACGAGCTGGCCCTGCGCATCGACATCGAGCGCGCCGGCGCGCGTGTAGGCCTCGGTGCCGTCAAGGCCCTGCACCGTCAACCACGCGTTGCCCTTCATCGCCACATCGAGCGGGCGGCCTGTCGGCGTGACTGCGCCGGGCGCGTGGCTCGCGCCGACGGTGGACTCCAACGCGTAGACGCGCGTGCTCGCGCCGCTGCCCTGCACCGGCACCGCACGGAACGCGGCGAGCTCGGCGCGAAAGCCGTTGGTCGAGACGTTGGCCAGGTTGTTGGCCAGCACCTCCTGGCGCTGCATCGCTGCCTTGGCGCCGGACATGCTCAGGTAAATCATGCGGTCCATGGCGGCGTGCTCCTATCGATCAGCGCAGTTGCACCAGCGTCTGCAACACCTGATCCTGCGTGCGGATCGTCTGCGCGTTGGCCTGGTAGATGCGCTGCGCCGTCATCATGTTGACCAGCTCGGCCGTCAGATCGACGTTGCTCTGTTCTAGCGCGCCGCTCTGCAGCACGCCCAGGTTGCCTTCACCGGGCACACCGACGATCGGATCGCCCGAGGTGAAACTGCGTGCCCAGACGTTGCCGCCCAGCGGCTGCAGGCCCTGCGGGTTGCGGAACGTCGCCAGCTCGATCTGCCCGGCGGGCCGGTTCTGGCCGTTGCTGTAGCGCGCCATCAGGATGCCGTTCGACTCGACCGCGACGCCGGTCAACTGTCCCGGCGCATAGCCGTCCTGCGACAGGTTGGTGACGCCGAACGGCGAGCCGAACTGGCGCGCGCCGTCGACGTCGAGTTGCACACCGAGGATCGGCCGCGTCTGCGCGCCGTTGGCGCTGGTGGTGGACGGGATGTCGATCGCCACCGGCCCCACGGGCGCTGTCGGCGCTCCGCCGTTGGGCGGGAAGGTGATCGTCGTGCTCGCCAGCGGCAGCGCCGCGGTGCCGTTGATCGGCGCGCCGTTGGCCGTGACGAAGACGTTCCAGGTGTCGGTGGCGGCCTTCTGGAAGTAGTAGGTCAGCGCCACGTCCTGACCGAGCACGTCGAAGACGGTCATCGACGTGGCGCTGTTGTAGGTCGTCGGGTCGGTGAAGTCGATCGCCGGGCCGAACGTCGGCGCGGTGATGCCGGAGCGCGAATCGAGGTTCAACTCCATCTCCACTTCCGTCGTCGGCCGCGGCTCGATGCCCGCGGTGGGCAGGCGCAAAGCCGACGCGTTGCCGGGCAGGATGATGCCGACGCCGTCGGCCGGGTAGCCGACCAGGCGCAGGCCGTCGTTGTTGACGACGTAGCCGTCGCGGTTGACCTTGAACTGGCCGTTGCGCGAGTACAGCGCCGGGTTGGCGCCGTCGGTGACCTGGAAGAAGCCGCCGCCGTTGATCGCCAGATCCATCGGATTCTGTGTCGCCGTGATGTTGCCCTGCGTGAACTGTTGCGACACCGCCTGCAACTGCACACCGATGCCCACCGGCGTGGCGCCGCCGCCGTTCAGGGCATTGGCATACATGTCGGCGAACTCGGCGCGCGAGGCCTTGGCGCCGAAGGTGTTGGCGTTGGCCACGTTGTTGCCGATGACCTCGAGGTTCTTGCTGGTGGCGTTGAGGCCCGACAGGCCTTGCTGGAAGCTCATGGTGATGTCCTCATCGGTTCGATGGTTTGGCTGTCAAATCCAGCTTCCCGCCACGGGTCCGGCTTTGCCGGCCCGTAGGCGGACGGCCCCCTCGGGGGGCAGCGAGCGGGGCGAGCGTGGGGGCTCAATTGAAGGCGCGGATCTGGTCGTAGGGCACGCTGCCGCTGTTGCGCAGCTCGAGCGTCAGCGTGTCGCCGCCGGCGACGACGGCATCGACACGGTCGCGCATCAACGGCGTGAAGCCGACGTTGGCGGCGCCGTTCTTGGCGACGACGCGAAAGCGGTCACCGGTGGCCGGGTCCACGCCGGCCGGCGGCGTCCACTCGAAGCCGTGGCGGCCGGAGGATTGCGCACCGAGCTCGATCGTGTCGATGACGTGGCCGCCGGCGTTCAGCACCTCGACCTTGACGCTGTCGGCCGGGCCATTCAACTCGAATCCGCCCTGCACCAGGTCTTCGTCGTTGGGCGCGAGGCGGTTGCCGGGCACGATGACATCGCGGCCGACCAGCGCGGCACCCTGCAGCGCCGACATCTGCGCAAACTGCGAGCCCAGACCCTCGACGCTGCGGTTCAGTTTCTCGATACCGTTGACCGACTGGATCTGCGCCATCTGGCTCGTCACCTGCGCGTTGTCCATCGGGTTCAGCGGGTCCTGGTTTTGCATCTGTGCGACCAGCAGCTTGAGAAAACGGTCTTCGGCGCCGGCCTGGTTCTGAGTGGCGAGAGTGCTGCTGCCGGACGTCGTCCGGTTCAGCGACGTGAAGTCGACAGTCGTTGCCATGATCAGCTGCCGAGCTGCAAGGTCTTTTGCAGCAGCGTCTTTGCGGTGTTCATGACTTCGACGTTGTTCTGGTACGAACGTGAAGCGGAGATCATGTTGACCATCTCCTCGACGGCGTTGACGTTGGAGTAGGTGACGTAGCCCTCGGCGTCGGCGGAAGGATGCTTGGGGTCATGGATGCGGCGGCCAGCGGCGTCGGATTCGCTGACGCTGCTGACACGCACACCGGCGGCACCGGCTGCGCCCATCATCTCCGTCTGGAACACGACTTGCCGCGCCTTGTAGGCGCTGCCGTCGGGCCCGGCCACCGTGTCGGCGTTGGCGAGGTTGCTCGCCACTGTGTTCAGGCGCTGGCTCTGCGCCGAGACCGCGCTGCCGGAAATGTTGAAGACCTGGAACATCGACATCAGGATTGCCCCTTGATGGCATCGAGCATCGTGCGCACGCTGCCGTTGATGAAGCGCAGCGTGGCCTCGTACTTGACGCTGTTGTCGGCGAAGCTCGCCCGCTCGCGGTCCATGTCGACGCTGTTGCGGTCGAGACTGGTTTGCGAAGCGGTGGCGTAGCGCAGACCGGCTTCGCTTCGCGCTCCCGCCATCGGCTGGATGTGGCCTGCCGCCGTCGCCTTCATTTGCCCCGGCATCGCAGCCTGGCCCGTGGCCTGGCGCAGCGCGCTGGCGAAGTCCATGTCCTTGGCGACGTAGCCCGGCGTGTCGGCGTTGGCGATGTTGCTGGCGATCAGACGCTGGCGCTCCGAGCGAAGCACCAAGGCTTCGGCCTGGAAGTTCAGCGCGTCGGTGAGGCGGTTGATCATGGGCCGCATTGTTTGCAGTGACGGCGCCGAACATGAGCCGGATAAAGGCGCGTTTGACGGCGCTTTTCCGAATCACGCCGCGCTCGGCCATCACTACAGTGCGATCCGTGAACAAAGCATTGGCTCTGCTGCTGCTCGCACCCCTGTGTGCGGGCGCGGCCGTGCTCGACGACGCGCTGACTCTGCAGGTGCAATCGCTGGCGGACGAAGCCTCGCGTCGAGCCGCACCGGGCCTGCGCGTCGAGGTGCGCATCGGCCAACTCGACCCGCGCCTGAAGCTCGCACCCTGCACCACCGTGCAGCCGTATCTGCCCGCGGGCATCAGGCTCTGGGGCGCGGCGCGCATCGGCCTGCGTTGTGCCGATGCCGGCGTGCGCTGGAACGTCTTTCTGCCGATCACGGTGGATGTCTTCGGCCCCGGTCTCGTCACCGCGACGGCGCTGCCTGCCGGCGCCGTGCTCGGCGCTGCCGATCTGAAATTGGGCAGCGTCAATTTGTCGGCGTCGCCATCAGCGGCCCTGACCCTGTCCGCAACCGCCGTCGGCCGCACGCTGGCCCGGCCGCTGTCGGCAGGTGACGCACTACGCGACGCCGACCTGCGCGCCCGTCAATGGTTCGCCGCCGGCGACAACGTGCGCATCGTCGCCGGCGGCAGCGGCTGGCGCATCCACGGCGAAGGCCAGGCGCTGAACCCCGGTCTCGAAGGCCAGACGGTGCGCGTGCGCACCGAGTCGGGACGCATCGTCAGCGGCCTGGCCACGGGTGACCGAATGGTCGAGGTGCCGCTGTGAAGGATATTCAGGTGCGACAGCGTGAAAAAAGTACTCAAGCCGGGCCGCGGGGCTCCGATACCCTGAACTCTGAGCACATCAGGGGCCGTCCTCCCAGCGCCCCAGGAGCATCGTCATCATGAAGATCGGTCAACTCGACAACAGCCACAAGCTCGCCGCTGCAACGGCCGACGCACGCGCCGCTGCACCCACCGGCAAAGACGGTAAGGGCACGGCGCCGGTGGAAGCCAGCGCCAAGGTCGAGCTTTCTGCCGCCGCGTCGCTGCTGGCGGCCGAGGGCAACACGGCCGACTTCGATGCCGAGAAGGTGGCACGCATCGCGCAGGCCATCCGCGACGGCAAGTTCCACGTCGATGCCGCCGCCATCGCCGACAAGCTGCTCGCCAACACGCGCGAGCTCATTCACCCGCATTGATGACCGGACTCGCCGCAGCCGGCAGCGCCGGCCCGCTCGAAGACGCCGTGGCCACCATCGAAGCCCGCCTGTCCGCGCTGGGCAGTGCGCTGCGCGAGCGCGACGCGCTTGCCATCGACGCCGAAGCGCGGGCGCTGCAACGTGCGTTCTCCGCCGCCATCCACCGCTTCAGCGCCGCCGCGCGCCACGGCGACGGCATCCCGCTGCCGCTGCGCCGCCGACTGGCCATCGCCCGCGGCCAGGTCGCCGCGCAACGCGAAACCCTGGCCCGCGCCAACGCCGCGCTCGACCGCGCGATGAACGTGCTGCTACCGCCCGATTGGCCGGCACCGGCCTACGCCGCCGACGGCGCACGCGCACGCGCGAACACGACGGGCGCGATCGGCGCCTGAACACGCGCCGACTCTGCGCGTTGTTGCGCAACTCGCGTCAGCGCCGCACGCCCCCATTTGCCTTCGGGTGTCGCGCCCCGCGCGGAGCTTCTACACCTCAGCCCGGACGGTGGCGCGCTTCATCGCCGATCAGGCAAACTGGCGCGGTCTGTGTTGCACTTGGTCCAACGCCTTGCACTGCGCGCATCAACGCCCCGCCCATGATCCCGATCCGCCACATCGACCACCTCGTCCTGCGCATCGTCGATCTGGACAAGATGCTGCACTTCTACTGCAACGCCCTCGGTTGCACCGTCGAGCGACGGCAGGAGGCAATCGGTCTGGTGCAGTTGCGTGCCGGCCGATCGTTGATCGACTTGGTGACCATCGACGGCAAGCTCGGCCGTGCCGGTGGCGCCTCGCCGGGACCCGAAGGCCGCAACTTGGACCACTTCTGCCTGCGCGTCGAGCCGTTCGACGAAGCCGCGATCCGCAGTCAGTTGGCGCAGCATGGCTATGCCGCCGGCGTCGTCGAATCGCGCTACGGCGCCGAGGGCGAGGGCCCGTCGCTCTACCTCGCCGATCCCGAAGGCAATGTCGTCGAACTGAAGGGGCCGCCGGATGTGTGACGCTGACGAGGAATCTGCCGCCGGCCTGTCGTGGTCGGATGCGCTCGATGCGATCGACTGGATCAAGGTCGAGACGCTGTACCGCCTGGCGCCGCTGGGCAACAAGAGTGCGGCGCATCTGCAGGCCGTGTTCGCCAACAGCCGCTTTCGCTGCTTCGTCTTCGACGGCGGCAGCCTCGTCGCCGCGGGCCGCGCGTTGTCCGACGGCGCCGACTGCTCCTACATCTGCGACGTGGCGGTGCTGCCGAGCCATCAGGGCAGCGGCTTGGGCAAGCAAGTCGTCGCCGAGTTGGTGGCGCTGTCGCGCGGCCACAAGAAGATCATCCTGTACGCCGTGCCGGGCAAGGAAGGCTTTTATCGCAAGCTCGGCTTCGAGCGCATGCTGACGGCGATGGCGATCTTCGAAGACCAGGCCGCTGCATTCGAGCGCGGCTACCTCGGCTCGACATGAGCGACGACCCCGCTGTGGCCACCACCAACGACCGCGAGTTCGTGCACTCGCGCCTGATCGAGGCGCCGCGCGAGCAGGTCTTTACTGCGATTGCAGATCCGGCGCGACTGGCGCGCTGGTGGGGGCCGAACGGTTTCACCAGCACCTTCGAGGTCTTCGAGTTCCGCTCCGGCGGCGCGTGGCGCTTCGTGCTGCACGGACCCGACGGCACGGACCATCCGAACGAGAACCGGTTCACCGACATCGTCGCGCCAGCCCGCGTCGTGTTCGAGCACCTGGGATCGCCTCATCACTTCGAACTGACGATCACTCTCACCGCCCAAGGTGCGGGCACGCAGGTAGGTTGGCACCAGATCTTTGACACCGCGGCAGAGAAGCAGCGAATCGCGGATTTGGTGGCGCGAGCCAACGAACAGAACCTCGACCGGCTCACCGCTGAAGTGCTCCGGGGTCGTCGATGACACCGCTGACCACGCCCCGCTTGACGTTGAGGTCGTTCACGCTCGACGACGCCGCGTTCATCGTCGAGTTGCTCAACGACCCGGACTGGTTGCGCAACATCGGCGACCGCACCGTGCGCACGCAAGACGACGCGCGCGAATACTTGCGCAAGGGTGCGTTCGCACACGAGGCCCAACACGGCTTCGCGCTCGGCGCGGTACAGCGCGGCAGCGACGGTGCGTTGATCGGCATGTGCGGCCTGATCCGCCGCGCGGGCTTGGACGACGTTGACCTCGGCTACGCCTTGCTGCCCAGGTATCGAGGCCAGGGCTACGCACGCGAAGCCGCGGCGGCGTGGCTGGCCTGCGGCTTCGAGCGCCATGACTTGAAGCGCATCGTCGCCATCACGAGCGTGGACAACGAGGCCTCGGGCAAGGTGCTCGAAGCCATCGGCATGCGCTTCGAGAAACGCATGCGCGTGCCGGGGCACGACGCCGATTCGCTGTTGTATGCCGCGCGGAGGGATAGCCCATGAAGATCATGGCGCAGGTACGCAATGACGCCGCCTCGCACGACGTGTCGGTGATCACGGGCGGCCAGTCACAGCTGCTGACGGTGCCGACCAAGCGCAGCGGCCGTGGCTCGGCGGTCAACGGCGGCGAGTTCCTGATGCTGGCGTTGGCGACGTGTTACTGCAATGACCTGCACCGCGAGGCGGTGCGCCTGGGTCTGACGCTCGACGTGGTGGAGGTCGAAGCCGAAGCAGATTTCGACGGGGTGGGGCTCGCCGCCGCCAATGTGCGCTACCGCGCGCGGGTGCAGTCACAGGCCACGGCGGAGCAGATCGCGCAGTTGCTGCGCCAGACCGACACGGTGGCCGAAGTGCACAACACGCTGCGCGCGGGCGTCGCGGTCACTCTGCAGACCTGACGTCAAGCCGACAGAGCGTCTACCAGGCGCGCAACTTCGCGCGCAAGCGCGCAATGCTCTGCGTGTGCAACTGGCAGACACGCGACTCGGTGACCTTCAGCACCGCAGCGATTTCTTTCAGGTTCATGTCGTGTTCGTAGTACATGCTCATCACGTACTGCTCGCGCTCGGGCAGCAGCTTGATGGCGCCCACCAGCGCTTCGCGCATGCGCTGGTCGTTCAACATCGCCAGCGGATCGGACGACGCGTCGGCGACGTGGCGGTCGAGGAAGCTCTGGTCGCCGTCGTCGCCCGTCATGTCTTCCAGGTAGACGAGCTGCGTGCCGCGGACCTTGGTCAGCACGTCCTGATAGTCGCCGAGCGACAAGCCCATCTCCTTGGCGATCTCGCTCTCGGCCGGTGCGCGGCCGTGCTGCTGCTCCAACTTGTGCACCGCGGCTTCGATCTGGCGCTGCTGCTTGCGGTCGCCGCGGCTCATCCAGTCGCCGCTGCGCAAGTCGTCGAGCATGGCGCCGCGGATGCGCTGCGTGGCGAAGGTCTCGAACTGAACACCTTGCGCGCTGTCGAAGCGGCTCATCGCGTCGTGCAGGCCGATCATGCCGACCTGGATCAGGTCGTCGATCTGCACGTTGGCCGGCAGCTTGGCGATCATCTGGTGCGCCAGGCGCCGCACCAGCGGCGTGTACTGCTTGAGCGCAAGGTTGATCTGGGCGGCCGAGGCGGCGCTGGCGCCGGTGTCGGGGCGTCCGGTGGCGGTGTACATGGCAGGGGCTCCGGGTGGGGGGCTCGGTTCGTCGGTGTCGATGGGGTCGGGGTCGCGCTTCACCACGCCACCTGTGCGGCGGCGGCCTGCGCAGGCAGCGCCGGCAGCGGCCTGTCGGCAAGTTGGCCGAAGGCCAGGCGCATCAGGTCACGCGGCCATTCACCGTGCGCTGCCGGGTCGATGGCCGCCCAGTCGTGCAGCACCGCGCCGCAGAAGCGCTCGGCGGTGATGGCGAGTTGTTCGGCGATGCGTGGCGTGCGCGGTGAATTCGCTGCGGCGACGAGCAGAAGATCGAAAGCCATCAGGCCGTGGCGCTGAGCCAGCCACTTCATGTTGGCGTAGGCGCTGGTCACGCTGGCCGGATGGTCGGCGGCCAGCAGCAGCGGCCGGGGCGCGCGGCGCGAAAACAGGCGGCCGAGCTCATGCGCCCACGCGTGCACGACGACCACCGAGACGTCGGGCGCGGCCTGGGCAATGGCATCGAGGAAGCCGTCGCACGAGCCGCGTGTGTTGACGAAGCGCACCGGCAGGCCGCGCGCGGCGAGGTAGACCAGGTGGTCACCGAGCGGCTCGATGCAAGCCGACAGATCGACCGACGCCATCTCGTGCGGCGTACCGCTGACGGCATCGACGACGAGCACCTTGCGCTCGGCGGCTGCACAGACGCTGGCCAGCCGTTCGAGCGCCAAGCCGGCAAAGGTCACGTCCGGATTCGCGGCCACGGCGATGAAGCGCGTGCGCGTGGCGGAGAACAGGCGGCGCAGGCCGTCGGCCTGATCGCTCGGGCCGCTCCACGGCATGCTGTTGCTGGCAAAAAACTCCTTCATCGTGTTCAAGCGTGCAGCGCAGGACCCGCGCTGCGTGCAGCGCTACTGGTTCCGGCGAAGACGAGGTTCACTTCCTGCGCCTGCAGCTTCCAGCTCGAGTTGGCCGACGCCCGCAGCGCGCGTTGCACCAGCGCCTGCGCCGACAGGCGGTGCCAGTCTTCGGGCACGCGCTGGCCGTTGGCCACGCCGACGACGCGCATCTTGTGGCGGATGATCGCGTCCAGGGCCGGCGCCAGCTTGACCGCTTCGTCGATCTTCGACAGCACGACACCGCGGCAGGCCGCGGCGCGGTACGACACCATCACGTCTTCGATCGTCTCGCCCTGCGCCGAGGCGTTGATGACGAGCAGCTTCTGGATCGTGCGGTGCGACAGCATCTCCATCAGCTCGCGGGTGCGCGTGTCGCGCTGGCCCATGCCGGCGGTGTCGATCAGCACCATCTTTTTCGCCGACAACAGCTCCAGCAAGTCTTCGAGCGAGGCGCGGTCGTGTGCGGTGTGCACCGGCACGCCGAGGATGCGGCCGTAGGTGCGCAGCTGCTCCTGCGCGCCGACGCGGTAGGCATCGAGCGTGACCAGGCCGAGGTTGCCCGAGCCATGCTGCGTCGCAAACGCGGCGGCGATCTTGGCCGTGCTGGTGGTCTTGCCGACACCGGTGGCGCCGATCAGCGCAAACACGCCACCGCTCTCTTCGAGCGCCGGTTCGCGCTCGGCGGCGCGCAGGTTGCGCACCAGCACGTCGGCCGCCCAGACAGCTTCGTCTTCGCAATCCGGCTCCAGGCTTTCGGCGAGTTTGCGGATCAAGCCGGGCGAGAAACCGGCATCGAGCAGGCGCTGCGTGAGCGCCGCGCGGCGCGGGCTGGTCCGCAGCTTCTCCATGAAGGCCAGCGCGCCGAAGCGGTCTTCGATCAAGCCCTTCATCGAGCGCAGCTCGGCCATCATGGTCTGTTCGCGGCGGGCCGCATCGGCGTTGCTGTAGGCGTCGGCCAGGACCGGTGTTTCGAACTCGCGCCGCGTCATCTCGCGCGGGCGGTCGGGCACGGCACCGGCCGCTACGGGCTTCGGTGGTGGGGCGGCGACCTTGGGCGCCTGCAACGGCGCGGGCATCGGCGGCTCCATCGCGGGCTCTTGCATCGCCTCCAGATCGCGCTGCGCCTGACGGCGCTTCAACATGCGCTCGCGCACATAGTCCTGAAACGACAGCGTGCTCATCGCGAGCTGTTCAACGTCGCGGCCGACTTCGTCGGCAGTCGTCGTTGCGGGCGCGGCTTTCGCTTCTTTCTTCACCGGCTCGCGGACCAGGGGCGCGCTCTTGCCCGCCTTCTCGGCGTGGCTCACACCTTCCGGCCCCATCGCCAGCATCTCGACGCCGCCGTTGGCCGAGGGTTTGGTCGAGAGCACGACGGCGTCGTCGCCGAAAGCCTTTTTGACCAGGTTCAAGGCATCGCGCGCGGTACGGGCTGTGAATTTGGTGACGTTGTTCATACGGAAGCTCCGATGACGGATGCGATGCGGATCGAGTGGGTCTCTGGAATCTCGCTGTGGCCGAGCACCTTCAGGCGCGGCGCGGCGCGCTTCAACAGGCGGGACATCGGCGCACGGATCAGGTCGGGCACGAGCAGGCAGGCCGGCAGGCCGACATCCTCCTGCGAGCGCGCGCTGTCGGCGGCGCTACGGGTCAGCGTCTCGGTCACGCCCGGGTCGAGCGCGGCGCCATGCGGGCTGGTCAGCGCCTGCGTCACCAGACGTTCCAGTGCGGGGTCCAGAGCGATCACGTCCAGCTCTTTCGCCGGCCCGTAGATCTGCTGCACGATCGCCGGCGCGAGGTGCACGCGCACAAGGGCCGCCAAGTGCTGCGGGTCGTTGGCGGCCGCGGGATTCTCGGCCAGGCACTCGATGATCGAGCGCACGTCGCGGATGTGCACGCCTTCGTCGAGCAGCAGCTGCAGCAGCTTCTGCAGCGCGGCGATACCGACCATCTTGGGAATCACGTCTTCGATCAATTTGGGGGCCAACTTCGTCACATGCTCGACCAGCGATTGCGTCTCGACGCGTCCGAGCAGGCGAGCCGCGTTGACCTGCATCAAGTGTGAGAGGTGGGTGGCGACGACGGTCGAGCAATCAACCACCGTAAATCCGCTCATCTGTGCCAGCTCGCGCTGGCGCTCGTCGATCCACACGGCGGGCAGGCCGAACGCCGGGTCGCTGGTCTTGGTGCCGATCAACTGCTGCGTCGCGCCGCCCGGGTTGATCGCCAGGTGCATGCCGGGGAAGGCCTCACCCTCGCCGACCACCGCCCCGCGCAACGACACGCGGTACATGCTCGGCTTCAGATCGAGGTTGTCGCGGATGTGCACAGGCGGCGGCAAGAAACCCACGTCCTGCGCGAACTTCTTGCGCACGCCCTTGATGCGCGCCAGCAGGTCGCCGCCGCGCTGCGCATCGACCAGCGTGATCAGGCGGTAGCCGACTTCGAGGCCGAGCGTATCGATCGGGATCAGATCGTCCCAGGTCGCTTCCGGGTTGGCCTCGCGCTTATCCTCTTTCGTCATCGTCTTCGCAGCCTCGATGGCCTGCTCTTGGCGATGCAGCTTCCACGCGCCCCAGCCGATGGCGCCGCCGATGACGAGAAACACCAGGTTCGGCATGCCCGGAATCACGCCGAGCAAACCGACGATGGCGGCCACGGCGCCGAGCGACTTCGACGAGTTGAAGACCTGGCGGCCGATCTGGCTGCCGACGTTGTGTTCCTTGCCGACGCGTGAGACCACCATCGCCGCCGACACCGAGATCAGCAGAGCCGGCACCTGCGCGACGAGCGCGTCGCCGACGGCGAGCAGGATGTAACTGTTGGCGGCCTGCGTGGCCGTGAGGTCATGCTGGGCGACGCCGATGATGAAGCCACCGATGATGTTGATGAACAGAATCAACAGGCCGGCCATCGCATCGCCGCGCACGTACTTGGAAGCGCCGTCCATCGAGCCGAAAAATTCGGCTTCTTCGCTGACTTCGAGCCGGCGGCGCTTGGCTTCCTTCTCGTCGATCAAGCCGGCGTTCAGGTCGGCGTCGATCGCCATCTGCTTGCCCGGCATGGCATCCAGCGTGAAGCGCGCGCCGACCTCGGCGATGCGCTCGGCGCCCTTGGTGACGACGATGAAGTTGATGACGACGAGGATCGCAAAGACGATCAAACCGACGGCGAAGTTGCCGCCGATGAGGAAGTGGCCGAACGACTCGATCACCTGCCCGGCCGCGCCCGGGCCGGTGTGGCCTTCGAGCAGGACGACGCGGGTGGAAGCGACGTTGAGCGACAGGCGCATCAGCGTCGTCACGAGCAGTACGGCCGGAAAGGCCGCGAAGTCCAGCGGCCGGATCATGTTGGCCGCGACCATCATCACCAGCAGCGCGACCGCGATGTTGACGGTGAGAAAGAAGTCGAGCATCAGCGCCGGCATCGGCAGCACCATCATCGCCAGCACGGTGACGATGAAGATCGGCGCGGCGAGGTTCTTGATGACGCCGGCTTGCGGGCCGAGCATGGCGTTCAGGCGTTGCAGCCAGTTCATGCTTGAACTACCTCATGGTGCGGATCGAGCTCATCGGGCACCGGCAGCGAGGCAATCTGCGCCGGCATCGCCCCCTGCCCCGCCATCGCGGCGCGCAACTGGTAGACCCACGCCAGCACCTGCGCCACCGCGGCGAACAGCGCCGGCGGCACCTCGCGGTCGATCTCGGCGTGCGCATACAGCGCCCGCGCCAGCGGCGGCGCCTGCAGCACCGGCACCTTGGCTTCCCGGGCGATGTCGCGGATCTTCAGCGCCAACAGGTCGGCGCCCTTGGCCACGACACGCGGCGCAGCCATCGATCGGTCGTCGTACTTCAACGCCACCGCGTAGTGCGTCGGGTTCATGACGACGATGTCGGCCTGGGGCACCGCAGCCAGCATGCGGCGGTTCGCCATCTCGCGCATCTTGGCGCGCATCTTGTTCTTGACCGCCATGTTGCCTTCGAGCTGCTTCCACTCTTCCTTCATTTCCTGGTGGCTCATCTTCAAGCGGTCGAGCAGACGCTTTCGCTGCAGCGGCACGTCGATCAGCGCGAAAGCGGCGAGGGCAATGACGAGCAGCAGCAGGCCGGCTTGCAGCGTCGTTGCGCTTTGCGCGATCGCGGCCGGCAGCGGCAGCGCCAGCGTCTGCGCAAACTCGCTCGCATGCGAGCGCAGCCACAGCGCACCCGTTGCGCCGAGCACGAGCGCGAGCGCACAGGCCTTCAAGGTTTCGCCGAGCTGCTGCTTTGAGAAGACGCGGCCGAGGCCGGTCAACGGATTGAACTTGTCGAACTTCGGCGCAATGGGTTTCAAAGTCCAGTTCCAGCCGCCGGACAACACCCCCGCTGCCAGCGCCAC